>CAYRNG010000386.1:0-5577 GCA_964425395.1 uncultured Candidatus Kuenenia sp.
CGGACACGGCGGCACCGGAAACGCGTCGTCAACCGGCCGGCGGGATACAATCCCGCCGCTACAGGGCGGCCGGTTTGGCCGATCGACTTTCGCGGCGGAGTTGGCGAACGTAGCCGCGGGTTTGTAACCCCGCGGACAGCGCGACGCTGCCAACCGGACACGGCGGCACCGGAAACGCGTCGTCAACCGGCCGGCGGGATACAATCCCGCCGCTACAGGGGCGCTGCCTCAACTGGCCGGCGGGTTAAAAACCCGCCGCTACAGGCGCTGCCTCAACCGGCCGGCGGGATGGAATCCCGCCGCTACAGGGGCTGCCTCAACCGGCCGGCGGTCAGGTCAGGGGCACTTCGAGGCCGTCGTAGGCCAGCTCGACACCGGCCGGCAGGGCGGCGGTCGTCGCCTCGTGGGGCAGCTCGTGCGAGAGATGGATGAACAGCGTCCGCCGGGCCCCCACCCGGGCCGCCACCTCCAAGGCCTCGGCAAGCGAGAAGTGGGTGGGATGCCGGGAGGGCCGCAGGCAATCGAGCACGAGCACGTCGAGTCCCTCGAGGAGCGGCCAGGTCCCGTCCGGGATACCGCTGGTGTCGGTGCAGTAGGCGACGTTGCCGAACCGGAAGCCGAGCACGTCGAGCGGGCCATGCCGGAGCCGGAGCGGCACGACCGTGGCCCCGAGGAGGTCGAAGGGGGTGGTGCCGATCCGCTCGAAGGCGAGCCTGGGCACGCCCCCGCCCGCCGGCGGGGCCGCCGCAAAGGCGTAGTCGAAGGCCTTGCGGATCCGCTCCTCGACCCGCTCCTCGCAGAGCACCCGCATCGGCCGGCCCGAGTGGAAGCAGAGCGGCCGCACGTCGTCGAGGCCGTAGACATGATCGACGTGGTCGTGGGTATAGAGCACCGCATCGACCTTGCCGATCTTCTCCCGGAGGAGCTGGCCGCGGAGGTCGGGCGTGGTGTCCACGAGCAGGTGCCCGGCAGGCAGGCCCACCAGCACGCTCGAGCGGGTGCGGACGTCCCGCGGTCCGCCCCGCAGGCAGGTGTCGCAGCCGCAGCCCACGAGCGGCACGCCCACGCTCGTGCCGGTGCCCAGGAAGAGCAGCCGGCCGGTGAGGTCGCGGCCCGGATGCCAGGGAGGACGGCTGCCGCGGGCGGCGGGATCGACGACGGTGGGCTGGTCGGGCATGGGGCGGATTATCGACCACGGCAGGCCGGCGCACCAACCGGGCTGCCCGGGCCTCTCGAGAGCCGCTCGACCGCCCGCCGGCAGGCCGCTACCCTAGTCCGATGCCCGACGCACTCATCCACCGCTCGGCTCCCGAGCCCGACCTGCTGTTTGCCTACGGCACCCTGCGGCCGAGCCTCGCCGCCGGCCGGCGGCACCTCGTCGCCGGTCTCGTGCCGGCCGGGGCGGCCGCGATGCGGGGGCTGCTCTACGATCTGGGCGGCTATCCGGGCATGGTCGCCGGCGACGGGCTCGTGCACGGAGAGTTGCTGCGGCTGAGCAGCCCTGACGAGTTGGCGGCCCTCGACGCCTACGAGGAGTGCGGCGGGCCGAACCCCCTCTACCACCGAGCGGTAACGCTCGTCCGGCGGGAGAACGGCGAACAGGCGGCCGCGTGGGCCTACTTCTATGCCCGAAGCGTGGCCGGGAAGACGCGAATCCCAGGCGGCGACTACCTCGCCCATCGGAGGGGAGGCTGAGGCCGGCAGGCGGCCTGCCGCCCAGCTTCCGCCGCCTGCCCAGGGTGCCATGTTTTTCGGCACCGGCAGGCCTCTCGTGCTGCATGAACAGGCGGTGACTGGGGGCCGCCACCGGCGAAACCTGATTTTTTTCGAGCGTGAGACAGGCCGCAGCGGTCGATCGCCTTGGCACGCGGTTTGCATTAGAGTTTTGTGTTGGTGGCCGAGTCAGACACCGATACGGCGGCTGCGGGCTGGTGCCTGGGCTGTTCCAGGCGGTGGCCCGCAGATCGATGTCGCGTCGTCCGTCGGCTGATCGACACTTTTCCTTTCCCCTCCTCTCTCAGCAAGGACGACTCATCATGAGCGCGAAGACGAAGCTGGAATACATTTGGCTCGACGGCTACAAGCCCACCCAGAGCCTGCGGTCCAAGACGCAGATCCGCAACAACTTCGGCGGCACCCTCGAAGAGTGCCCGATGTGGTCGTTTGACGGCTCGAGCACCGAGCAGGCGTCCGGCGGCGACTCCGACTGCCTCTTGAAGCCGGTCGCGATCTTCCCCGATCCGGGCCGCGTCAACGCCTACCTTGTGATGACCGAGGTGCTCAACGCCGACGGCACGCCCCACGAGTCGAACGCCCGAGCCACGATCGAGGACGACGACGACGACTTCTGGTTCGGCTTCGAGCAGGAATACTTTCTCTGGAACACGAGGACCAACAACCCTCCGGGCTTCCCGGCCGGCGGCTACCCTGCCCCGCAGGGCCCCTACTATTGCTCGGTCGGGTCTGACAATGCCCACGGCCGCCCCTGCGTCGAGGAGCATCTCGACGCCTGCATCGAGGCGGGCATCAATATTGAGGGCATCAATGCCGAGGTGGCGGCGGGCCAGTGGGAATATCAGATCTTCTCCAAGGGGGCCAAGCGGGCCGGCGACGAGATCTGGGTGGCCCGCTACCTGCTCGAGCGGATCGGCGAGAAGTATGGCTACGCGATCGAGTTGCATCCCAAGCCGCTCGGCAAGGCCGACTGGAACGGTTCGGGCATGCACGCCAATTTCTCCAACGAGCTGATGCGGACCTGCGGCGACAAGGAGACCTTCATGCGGATCTGCGAGGGCTTCGGCGGCGTCATCAACCGGCACATCTCGGTCTACGGGGCCGACAACGACCAGCGGCTGACCGGCAAGCACGAGACCGCCCGGATCGACCAGTTCAGCTACGGCGTCTCGGACCGCGGAGCCTCGATCCGGATCCCGGTCGGCACGATCGAGAACGGCTGGAAGGGACGGCTGGAGGATCGCCGGCCGGCGTCCAACGCCGATCCCTACAAGGTGGCCGCGGCGATCGTCAAGACGGTCAAAGAGGCGTTGGCGACCGCCGGCACCCGCTGAGGAGCCGCGTCAGCGACCATCCTCCCCGAACTCCACCGCCCGAATGTCCTCGAGCAGTTCCCGCATTCTCTGATAGCGGTCTGCCGGGCGTTTGGCGATGGCCTTCATGACCACCGCGTCGAGCCGCGGCGGAATGCCTCGCTCGGGGCTGGCCTTGGAGGGCGGGGGAGGATGGTCGTGAATGATGTTTTCGAAGGTCTCCTGAATCACGCGGCCCCGGAAGGGTTCGCGGATCGCGGCGACCTCGTAGAGCACCACCCCCATGCTGAAGATGTCAGACCGCTCGTCGATCACCGCGCGATTGACATTGATCTGCTCAGGCGACATGTAGAGCGGCGTCCCCGGCCGGTCGCCCGCCATCGTGATCGCCTGGAGCTGCTCCTCCCGCTCCCGGACGACGACCGGCCGCTGCGGCTCGTCGTCCCGCTGGCCCCAGACCTTGGCCACGCCCCAGTCGAGGAGGATCACCTCGCCGAAGTTGCCCACCCAGATGTTCTCCGGCTTGACGTCGCGGTGGATCACGCCCCGGGCGTGGGCATACATCAGGGCCTGGGCGGCCCCGGCCACGATCTCGAGCCGCTGCCAGAGCGGAAAGGCCTCGATCGCCTTGGTGTCGCCGCCGGCGATCCGCTTCAGGATCGTGAACAGGTTCTCGCCCGAGACCCGCTTCATCGTGAAGTAGAGACCCGCCTCCGGATCCTGGCCGATCTCGTAGACCGGCACCGTGTTGGGATGCTGGAGCTGGGCCGTGACCCGGGCCTCGCGGAGGAGCCGCCGCCGCTCCTTCTGGTCGTGGCGAAACTCGGGGAGCAGCGACTTCATCGCCACCGTCCGGCCGGTGAGCTGGTCGAAGCAGCTCCGCAGCACGGCCGTGCCCCCCCGGTTCATGGGCTGGAAGTTGGCGTACTTCCGCAGCCCCTCCGGCACCGGGCTGGGCAGGTCGTAGTCGGTGGAATTGAGAAAAATCGGGCCCTGGCTGTCTCCGGACTGCGGCATGGCGGTGCTCCTGGAGGGTCTTTCAATGCGAGCCGCCGGCCACCGGCCTCCGCCTGGCCGGGTGCTCTCTCCCGGATTTCCGGGGCAGCGGTATGATCATTCGAGTCTGGGGCAGCCGGAGCGTCCAGTGCGGACCGGCGGCGTCGGACCTTCTTTTGCGATCCTCCAATCCAGATGGTCAAGAAATCGGGGCAGGCTGCCGGGCGGAAGCCGGCCGGCAGCGGGGCGGCTTCTGAAAAGCCTCTCGCGGCGGGCGAGGTGCCGGCGGCGAGCCGGTGGACATTTCTCACCAATCACGCCCACGTGATGATCCTTCTCTCCCAGCATCCGCAGATGGTGCTCCGGGAGGTGGCCGGCCACGTGGGCATCACCGAGCGGGCCGTGCAGCGGATCATCGCGGATCTCGAGGCCGCCGGATACATCGAGGTCGAGAAGGTGGGCCGGCAGAACCGCTACCGGATCCTGGAATCGCGGGCCCTCCGGCACCCGATCGAGGCCCACCACACGATCGGCGACTTGCTCGAGATGGTGGTCCGCACCGCCGGCTGAGCCGGATCGGGCCCGCCGGGCCGCGGCCCTACTCGGCCGGCAGGGGGCGGACCCTGATGTCGCGAAACTCCGCCCACATCGGCGCACCCGCATGGAGCTGGAGGGCGAGAACACCCTCCCGGATGGCGTGGGCGTCGTCGTCGGTGAAGTCGAGGATCGGCGTGCCGTTGAGAAAGTGCTGCAGCCGGTTGCCCTCGGCCACGATCCGAACGTCGTTCCAGCCGTCGAGCCGGAACAGCTTCCGGAATCCGGCCGCATCGATCAGCTGGCCCGTCACCCGCTTCCCCTCCGGCGTCCACTCGGCCTGCTCGCCGGCCAGGCAGATCCGGCCCCGCTTGCCTCCCTCGTCGTAGATGAAGCCGGAGACGTTGGGGAGCTTGTTCTCGTTGCGAATCTCGTGCTGATAGCCGCGGACCACCCAGGCGTTCTTGGGCGTGCCTTCGGTGACGTGCCGCGAGCGGTATTGGATGCCGGAGTTGTTGGAGGCGGAGCAGCGGAAGGAGAGTTCGAGCTCGAAGTCGCCCAGCAGGAGATCCTTCGCGATCAGGAAGGTGTTGCCGTTGGCCTTTCGCTCGGGGGTTGTCTCGCCCCGGATCGCGCCGTCCCGAACGCTCCAGAGCCGCTCGTCGCCGTCCCAGCCGTCGAGATCGGTGCCATTGAAGAGCGTTCGCCAGCCGGATGCCGCCGGGGTCTCGACCACCGCGGGCTCCGCGGCCGGGAGGGAACAGGACCAGCAGACGACGAGGCCAAAGAGAAGGCTGAGGACGCGAACGGGCATGGGAAAACTCCGGGGCGAAAACGGCCGATCCGGCCCGCCGGACCGCGGACCGTGACTCAGCCTACATGGCCGACCGAGAGCGTGCACGGGCCCGGGCATGGCATTCCGGTCGGCAGCGTAAGTTCCTCACTACCAAGCCCTGACCCTCCCCCGGGGACTGTCCCCGCAGGGGACTGTCCCCCTTCA
>CAYRNG010000387.1:0-11764 GCA_964425395.1 uncultured Candidatus Kuenenia sp.
TTCGACGCCGGCCGGATCAACGTGGCCAGCCCCCTGGCCCAGGGCTTCCTGGGCCGCAAGGTGGGGGAGCAGGTCGAAATCGACGTGCCGGCCGGAAAGCTCAAGTACGAAATCCTCGAGGTCCGCTTCGACTGAAGACGCTCCCTGGGGACTGTCCCCGCCGCGGGGACTGTCCCCCTTCGGGATCCTGGTTATCCAACGCCGGCTCGATTGACTCGGGCAACCCCTCCCCGCGACCCGCATTGACGAGGGATGTCGTTCTCTCCGCCACAACGCACCGTCCCCTGGCTCGCGCCAGGGGTTTTTATGCGCGTCGCCCGCTGCCAATAGAAACCCCGGGCGCGAGCCCGGGGACGGTGGGTCAGACCCTCATCCCGCCGCCGTACAGCCAGCTACAGCCCCTCGAACACGGCCGAGCCGATTCGCACGATCGTGCTGCCCTCGAGGATCGCCGCCTCGAAGTCGCCGCTCATCCCCATCGAAAGCTCAGCCAGCATCGTCGGGTCGGGTAGCGCACCCGCCAGGGCATCCCGGATCTCCCGCAGGCGGGCGAAGTCACGGCGGGCGTCGGCGGCCGCCGCGTCGGGGCGGGCCGCCATCCCCATCAGGCCGCGGAGCCGCACATGCCGGCTGGCTGCCGCCGCGGCGACGACCGCCGGCACATCCGCCGGGGCCACCCCCGAGCGGCCGGGATCGTCAGTGAGATTGACCTCCACGAGCACGTCCAAGCGGCGGCCGGGTGCGCCCGCCTCCGCTTTCCGTCCCGCCTCCGCCAACCGTCCCGCCTCCGCTTCCCGTCCCGCCTCCGCCAACCGTCCCGCCTCCGCTTCGACCGCCTCCAGGAGCCGGAGGCTGTCGAGGCTTTCGAGCATGGCCAGATGCGGCAGGGTGCGGCGGATCTTGTTTCGCTGGAGGTGGCCCACCAGGTGCCAGCGAATGGCGGGAGCGTCGGCGAGCGCCGCCGCCTTTTCCCAGAGGACCTGCGGCCGGCTCTCGGCCAGGTCGCGGCAGCCCGCCTCGAGCACCAGCCGGGTCACGTCGGCCGCCACATACTTGGTCACGGCCACCAGCGTGACTTCGTCGGAGCGGCGGCCGGCCTGCCGACAGGAGGCCGCGATCCGGTCGCGGATCCCGGCCAGGTTTTCGGCGATGCGGTCGCGGAGCCGGTCTTCCACGGCGGGCAGCCCGTCGCGCGCGGTCATTGGATTTCCAGGAGCCGGCGGATCTCGCCGCTTCGCTTGACGCGGCCGACGAGGTATTCGCACGACACGTTGCAGCCGAGCAGCGTCCGGTTCCGCGGGGCGTCGAGCGTCCGATAGACGAGCCACTGCTCGAGGCCGGCCTGGACGCGGAAGCCGGCCGCCTGGTGAGGCGGGAGGATCAGCCGGGTGTCGGCCACCGTCAGCTGCCGCCAGGTGAGCGGCAGGCCGATCCGGGCCGGATCGAGGTCGAGCCAGACCGGGCAGAAGAGCCGGGAGCCCGCCGTCTCCTGAACCAGGCGAAGGCCGGTCGGCCCGGCCGCGAAGCTTCCCCGGCCCGCCGTCCGCCACTCGGGCAGGGCCAGCGGCAACGCCAGGCACCGCATCGTGGTGTCGAACACGGTCACTTCCCGGGTCTCGGCGGCCGCCTCGGCCTCGAGGCCGGCCGCGAGCGGCAGCGTCGCCTCGTAGCGGAGCCCGCCGTCGAGAGGGCCGCCCGCCTGGCCAGCATGCGCCGCGCCGTTGAGGGGCACAGCAGCGGCAGCCCTGCTCGGAGTCGTCACGGCGTCGGCCACGATCAGGATCCGCTCCCGGGGCAGAAGGGTCAGCTGCCGCTCGAGCTGACGGCCGCCCGGCAGGGGAGCCGTGATCTCGAGGAAGCTCGCCTTGCCGTCCGACTCCCAGCACGACTTGGTCCAGGGGCCCTCGGCTTCGAGCGGCCGGCCGTCTTCCGAGAGCGACCAGGCCCAGGGGCCGGCGACGAGGAGCCGGTCGCCGACGGCGACTTCGAGGTGCGGCAGCGGCTGCCGGTAGTCCACGAGCACCCGCACGCTCTTGGCGTCCCAGCCGCTGCGAAGCACGGCCACGGCCGCCTCCTCGTCGTGGAGATCCCGGCGGAGGCCGCCCCTGGGCGAGGTGCCGGGCCGGGAATCACGCACCGCCGCCACCGCTCGGCGGGCGGCCTTGCCCAGCCCGGCGGCGGCGGCCAGCAGCGGCCGCGTGAACACCAGCGGCAGGAGGCCCGCCGGCGTGAGCATTCGGCCATGCCGGCCCAGCAGCCGCACCGCGGCCGTGGTCGCCTTCCGCCAGCGACGGTCGGTGGCCGCCTCCCAGGCTGGCTGCCCCGTGCGCTCGGCCAGCTCGCGCACCCGGCACCAGCGGACCACCCGCTCGACCATCGCCTCGCTGCCGAGGACGCTCACGAACCCTTCCGGCGACACGAGCCGATCGATCTCGGCGGCCACCGTTCCGGCCGCCAGGCCCGCGAACCGGCGACAGGCCTCCACGTCGCCGAACAGCCGGCCGAGTGTGAGCCCGAAGCAGGCCGGCCGCGTGTCGCCGGCGGCAAACAGCGGCACCGCGGCCGTCGCCTCCTGCACGAGCCGCTCGAGCAGCCGCCCCGCCGAGCCGCCGGCCCGGCGGGCCCGAGCCATCCAGCCGAGGGCCCAGGTCGCCGCCTCGCAGGCCAGCCAGCGGTCGTTCCCGCCGGCCGTCGTTGCCGCCTCGTCGAGGCAGTCGGCGATCGCAGCTTCGACAAACTCGGCCCGCTGGGGGTCGCCGGCGCCGGCCCGGACCCGCTCGGCAAGCTGCCGGAGCCGGTCGCGGACGCTCCAGGCGGAAGCGATGTCGGCCAACTCGCGAATTCGCCGGGCCGCCTCAGGCCGCTTGACCCGGATCGGGCAACCCGGATCGAGAGCGGCCGGATGCTCGTGGGCGGCTGGATGCTCGTGGGCGGCTGGTGTCGCGATGATGTCGGTTGCCATGGATGCTCAGGATGCTCGCGTGGTGCCGGAGGGCTCGGGGGGCTGGTTCGACTGCCGGGGCTCGCCGCCTGTCTGCCGGGCCGCCGCCGCGGTATGGTAAGGGAGGCCAGTCGGGCCGACCATGATACCCCCTCTCGGGAGCCTTCTGATGCGTGTCGCACGAGCCTGGCCGATTCTCGTGCTCGTGCTACTGGCCGGCGGAGCGGCCCCGGCCGATCGCCATCCGGAGCTCAAGCGGCTCTCGCCGACCGACGAGATCTGGCTCGACGCCGCCACCAAGCGGGTGGTGGTGGGGGGCGTGATCGCCCTGGCCAAGGGGGAGATCGAGGTCTTCGCCTGCCCCAAGCTCTCCAAGGAGCACGAGGCCATCGTAGCCACCAACTGCCCGGCCCGCCTGATTCACGCCGGGCTTCTGGCGATCGGCCTCGAGCCAGGCCGGCCGGTCTCGTTCGACCCCGACTACGCGGCTGCCGAGGGGCCGAAGGTCGAGGTCCGCGTCCGCTGGCGGGATGCCACCGGACAGCAGCAGGAAGTGCGGGCTCAGGAGTGGATCCGCAACACCAAGACCGGCCAGCCGCTGGCCACCGACTGGGTGTTCGCCGGCAGCGGCTTCTGGCGGGATCCGGCCGACGGCAGCGAGCACTACGAGGCCGACGGCGGCGACATGATCTGCGTCTCGAATTTTCCGACGGCGATGCTCGACCTGCCGATCGCCTCGAGCGACTCCAACGAGGCCCTCCTGTTCGAGGCCTTCGAGGGCCGCGTGCCGCCGGCCGGCACCGTCGTGGACCTGATCCTCTCGGCCGCCGAGTGAGTCCCCGCGGGCCTCTAGTCGATGACGCGGCAGTGGGCCAGGATCTCGGCCGGACCGGTCACGTAGCCGGTGTAGAACGGACCGAATTCGGCGTACCGGGCGCTGGCCTCGTCGAACCGCATCGTGTAGACGATCTCCTTGAGGAAATCGGGCCGCCGGGCCCAGAGCGTCACGCCCCACTCCCAGTCGTCGAGCCCCACCGAGACGGTGATCAGCTGGGTCACCCGGCCGCCGAACGACATGCCTGACTTGGCGTGCTCGGCCATCAGCCGGCTCCGCTCGGAGAAGGGGAGCGTGAACCAGTTCTCCCCCACCTTGCGCTTCTTGTTCATCGGATAGAAGCAGGCGTTTGGCCAGGGGGGCAGCTCGGGCTCGAGCCGGGCCTTTCGCATGGCCGGCTCGCGGGCGGCGTAGCCCTGCACCTTGGCGTTCCAGGCCGGGCTGTCGGCCGCCACGCCTTCGGCCACGAGCCGCTCGCCGTACTGCTCGACCGTCGGCACATACTCGCTCACCTCGGTGAGGCTGACGAACGAGGAGGTGGCCGTGATCGCCGGCCCGAGCGGACCGGCCAAGAGCCGCTGGTGGACGGCATCGACGGCCAGCGGCGAGGGATCCATGACCATCACGGCGAAGTCGGCCTTGTGGCCGGCGACGAGCCAGGTCTGGAGCCGGAGGGGGGCCTCGGGGCCGGCCGGGTCGAGGGCGGAGGCGAAGCCCCGCGCCCCCGCCGAACGGGCGGCGGCCGAGAGCCTGCCGAGCCGGTCGTGGTCGAAGGCGTAAAAGAAGTGGCTGACGTGCCAGCCGGACGAGGGCTCGATGGCGGTGGCGATCGCGTCGTGGGCCGCAGGGGCCGGGCGGCCGGCGGGGGGAGCGGAATCGGACATCGGGGCAAACGCCTCCAGGACCGTGGAAACTCAATGGCAGGAGTCTACGCGACCCGGCTGGCCCGGCCAGGGAGAGGTGTCCACGCGCCGGCGGTTCGCGGTACACTCTCGGACGGTGGCCGGCGGGCCCGATCCGCGTGGATCGGGCGGCGGGGCCGCCGTTTCGCGGGCCCGAGGGGTCGTTCACGATGGGACAGGCAATTGTCGATCCGGCCGAGCTGCGGCGTTTTGCCGGCAGCCTGCGGACCTTCAGCGAGGAGGTCATGGCCCACATGCAGATGGTCCAGCGGCAGCTGGCCGTCTTGGGCAGCACCTGGCGGGATCAGGAGCAGCAGAAGTTTGCCGAGGAGTTCGAGGCCCAACTCTCGACCTTCAAGCGGTTCGCGGAATCGACCGGGGAATACGTCCCCTACCTGATCCGCAAGGCGGAGCGGGTCGAAGAATATCTCCAGCAGCGGTAACCGGAGACCGGCGGTGCCGGGAGGAAGCGATGTCGCAGCAGGCGGACGTCAAGTCGATCGAGACCCTGGCCTTCGTGCGGTCGGCCTTCGCCGCCTTCGCCCACGAGTCTGGCCAGGCGCTCTCCGAGATCGAGATCCAGGGGCAGCGGGCCGTGGAGTGGATCTGCGTCGATCGGGCGGCCCACTGGAAGGCGGAGATCCGCCGGATGACCGACCTGGTCAACAAGGCGATCAAGGATCTCGAGCACTGCCGGACCTTCAAGAAGGTCGGCGACAACACCCCCTCCTGCATCGAGGAGAAGAAGGCGCTGGAGAAGGCCCGGCAGAAGCTGGCCTGGGCCGAACAGAAGGCCGAGGCCGTCCGTCGCTGGACGCCGGTCGTGCAGCAGCAGTTCCGCGAGACCTGTGTGCGGCTGGTGCGGTTTCGCGACGTGATCGACGTCGATTGTCCGCGGGCCATGGCCCAGCTCGAGAAGATGCTCCGCTCGCTCGAGGCGTATACCCAGGTTGCCTCCCCCACGACCGACGGCGATGACGGCGGGGCGGGGAGCGGCCAGAACATGACCCGGCAGCTCGACGAGCAGCCGGCGGCGACCGGCCAGGCGGCGGCCGCCGCGGCAGCCGGCCCGGAAACGGAGGAGGCATGAGGGTCGGCGATCTCTCCAGCGGCGCGTCGAAACTGGCCAATGCGCTCAAGCAGATGAATCTCAAGTGGGATGCCGCTACCGAGACCTGGCACGACGGCCGAGCCAAGGCGTTTCACAAGGACAACGTCGAGCCGCTCCTGCCGGCCGTCAAGGAGACCCTCGACGCCCTCGGTCGGCTGGCCGAGGTCTTCGACCGGGCTGCCCGCGACGTCGGCGACTCCGACGGCTTCTAGACGCCCCGGGCCCGGTCAGGCCCGCCAACGATTCCCCCAGAACTTGCCTCCAGGACTTGCCGTGAGCACAGACGCCCCCGAGCACGTGTCGGACATCGACCTCGCCCCCGCCGCCGGTGTGCCGGCCGCCTACGATCCGGACGTGCTCCGGGAGCAGATGGCGATCCTCCGCCGCGAGTCGGCAGCCCGGGCCGGAAGTGAAAACGAGATCACCGCCGAGCACGAGAAGGCGGTGGCCCGCACCCAGAGCGAGGCCGAGCGGTCGCTGGCCGCCACCCGCAAGCAGCGGACGGCGGAGATCGAGGCCGCCACAAAAGAGTATGCGGCGGTTCTCCAGAAGGCGGATGCCTTTCTGGCCGCCGAGCAGAAGAAGCTCGACGACGGCCGCCAGGCCCGGGCCAAGGCGATCGCCGCCGACGCCGCCCGCAAGCTCAAGGACCTTCAAGACGACGAGGGCTTCGACAAGCTGCGGGAAAACGAGCAGCGGAAGACCCGCGGCCAACAGCCCAAGCTCCTGGCCGCCAAGGCCGAGAAGGACATGGCCCGCGGGCTGGGGCAGCTCGACGAACTCGTCAGGCAGTCGGCTAAACGGCTGGCTGGCCGGGGCATGAAGGGCGTGGCCGACGCCGCTCCCGACGATGCCGAGTCGATCGCCGAGCCGCCCGAGAATCCCCTCGCCGCCCTGACGGCGGTCCGCGAGGCTGCCGAGCAGCAGGTTGCGGCGCTCGCCGACTTGCCGGCCGTGAAGGCGGCTTTTTCAGGAGGCCTGCAGGGGGCGGTGATCGCGGGGCCGCTGGTGGCTGCCCTGGCTGCTGCCGCGGGGCTCTTCTTCGTGGTGCCGGGAGATCTGGGCCTCCAACTGGCCGTGGCCGGGGGGACGGCGGCGGCGATCGCTGTCGCCGGGCTCGGCGGGGGGCTCTGGTTCGTGCGGGGCAAGCGGCAGGCGGCCCGCGGCGAACTGTCCGCCGGCCATGAGCAGTTGCTTGCCACGGTGGCCGAGGGCAAGCGGCTCGCGCCGGCCTGCCGCGACTGGATCAAGACCCGCCGCGAGGAGCAGACCAAGCGGCTCGAGGAGCAGTTTCGCCAAGAGAGCGAGCGGCGGGCGGCAGATTACGCGGCCAAGCGGGAGGCGGTCGCTGCCAAGCGGGAGGCGGCCCTGGCCGAGCTTGAAAGCAAGTATCAGGAGGGCTCTGCCAAGCTCGCGGCCAAGGTCGCGGCCCACAAGCAGGCGGCGGAAGAAAAGTATCCGGCCCGAGTCGCGGCTCTCGAAACGACGCTCCGGGAAGAGCTGGCCGCCATCGAGGCTGAGCGGGACGAACGCCTGGCCCGGGCCGAGGCCCGGCGGGCCGAGCGGTGGGCCGCGATGACCGGTCGCTGGCGGGAGGCCCGCGAGGCCACGGCGGCGGTCTACGCGGAGGCGGCCCGGCTCGATGCCGCCGCCTTCCGCCCCTGGGACGAGCTGGCCTCCGACGAGGTGCCCCTGCCCAGTGAGCCGCCTCCCGGGCTGCGGTTCGGGCAGCTGGCGATGTCGCTCGAGCGGGTGCCCGGCGGGGTCTCCGGCGCCGACGAGCTCAATGCCTTCGGGCCGCTCGACTGGCAGCAGCCGGCCACGCTCACCTGGCCGGTGGAGTCGTCGCTCGTGATCAAGACCTCGGTCGATGAGAAGGAGACCTCCTCGGCGATGATCCAGGCCCTGATGCTCCGGATCGCGACCGGTATTCCGGCGGGCCAGAGCCGGTTCACCATCATCGACCCGCTCGGTCTCGGCAAGCAGTTCGCCGGCTTCATGCACCTGGCCGACCACGACGAACTGCTCGTGACCAGCCGGATCTGGACCGAGCCGCAGCTGATCGAGCAGAAGCTGGCCGACATCACCGAGCAGATGGAGGTGGTGATCCAAAAATACCTCCGCAACGAATACCCGTCGATTGGCGCCTACAACGCCGATGCCGAGGTGCCGGAGCCCTACCGGTTCGTGGTGGTGGCCAACTTCCCCGCCAACTTCAACGAGACCAGTGCTCGCCGGCTGGCCAGCATCGCCAGTTCGGGGGCCCGCTGCGGCGTGTATGTGATCGTTTCGGTCGATCCGACCCAGCAGATGCCCTCGGGCTTCAGCCTCGCCGACCTCGAGCAGCACGCCACGGTGCTGACGCTCAAGAACGGCACCTTCACCTGGCGGGATCCCGAGTTCTCGAAGTGGCCCCTGGCCGTCGAGCAGGCCCCCTCCGACGAGGTCTTCACGCGGATCATCCAGCGGGTCGGCCGGGCGGCCAAGGCGGCCAAGCGGGTGATCGTGCCCTTCGACCGGGTCGCCCCGCCGGCCGAGGAGTGGTGGCACGGGAGCACGGCCGAGGAGGTGCTCGCCCCGCTGGGGCCGGCCGGGGCCAAGAAGCTCCAGTTCCTCAAGCTCGGCAAGGGCACCAGCCAGCACTGCCTGATCGCCGGCAAGACCGGCTCCGGCAAATCGACGCTGATGCACGCCATGATCACGAGCCTGGCCCTGCAGTACAGCCCCGACGAGATCCAGTTCTACCTGATCGACTTCAAGAAGGGGGTCGAGTTCAAGCTCTACGATCACTATGCGCTGCCCCATGCCCGGGTGATCGCGATCGAGAGCGAGCGGGAATTCGGCCTCTCGGTGATGGAGCAGCTCGACCGCGAGCTGAAGCGGCGGGGCGATCTGTTCCGGGATCTCTCGGTCCAGAACGTGGCCGGCTTCCGCCAGACCGACCATCCCGATCCGATGCCCCGGATCCTCCTGTTGATCGACGAGTTTCAGGAGATCTTCGTCGAGGACGACAAGATCGCCCAGGACGCGGCCTTGATCCTCGACCGGCTCGTCCGCCAGGGCCGAGCCTTCGGGATCCATGTGCTGCTCGGCTCGCAGACCCTGGGAGGCTCCTACAGCCTGCCGCGGGCCACGATGGGGCAGATGGCCGTCCGGATCGCGCTGCAGTGCAACGAGGCCGACTCCAGCCTGATCCTCAGCGACGACAACACCGCCGCCCGGCTTCTGACCCGGCCCGGCGAGGCGATCTACAACGACGCCAACGGCATGGTGGAGGGCAACAACCCGTTCCAGGTCGTGTTTCTCACTGACGAGCAGCGGGAGCAATATCTGGGCGACCTCCGCAAGCTGGCCGACCGCCGCACCGACATCCCCCAGCTCGAGCGGATCGTGTTCGACGGCAATCAGGCGGCCGACCCCGCGCTCAACCCGCTGCTCTCCGAGATGCTCGACAAGGGCTCGGCCGGCGGCCAGGAGCTGGTGGCACCCTTGGCCTGGCTGGGCGACGCGATCGCGATCAAGGATCCGACGGCGGCGATTTTCCGCCGCCAGGGGGGTGCTAACATGCTGATCGCCGGCCAGCGGGAGGACCTGGGCACGAGCCTTCTGGCGATCTCGATCGTGAGCCTGGCCGCCGAGCACGATCCGCACCCGGGCGGGGTCCTGGGCCGGGCGGCCCGGTTCGTGGTGCTCGAGCCGGCGATCGCCGAGGAAAAGCCCGACATCATGCTGGCGCGGCTGGCCGAGCACCTGCCCCACGAGATCGAACTGGCCGGACGGCTGGGAGTGGCCGCGGCGCTCGAGTCGCTGGCCGCCGAGGTCAAGCGGCGGCTCGACGAGCAGGTGCTCGACGGGGAGGCCGTGTTTCTCGTGGTCCGCGACCTGGGCCGGTTCCGCGAGCTCCGCAAGGCCGACGGCGACTTCGGCTTCGGCGGCTTCGGGGGCGAGAAGAAGGCCGGCCCGGCCGACAACTTCCTGACGCTCCTCCGCGACGGCCCGCCGGTGGGCGTGCACGTGATCACCTGGTGCGACTCGCTCACGAACCTGCAGCGGACCTTCGACCGCGGGGCGATCAAGGAGTTCGAGCTCCGTGTGCTGTTCCAGATGAGCAGCTCCGACTCGAGCACCCTGGTGGACAGCCCGGTGGCCAGCAAGCTCGGCCCCAACCGGGGCCTGTTCATCCACGAGGAGACCGGCACGCTCGAGAAGTTTCGCCCCTACGCCTTCCCGTCGCCTGAGTGGCTGGCCGAGGTGGCCGGCAAGATGCGGGCCCGGCCCCAGGGCACGCCGGTGGCCCGGGCCGCCGCGGCTCCGGCTCCGGCCCCGGAGCCCGAGCCCCCGGCCTCCCCGAGCGGCTTCTCCTTCGGCGGCGGCGGCGACTTCAACTTCACGAAGCTCCTCGACGACGGCCCCGACGACGCGGCCGGCGACGCGGCCGACGACCCGCCGGGGGATGCGTAGCCGGAGGGGGGCGGGGGTCTGCGGTGTGGATGGTGGGGAGGTTCTCATACCCATCGTCCCCGGGCTCGCGGCGGGTGGGGTGCGGAGTCTGCGGAGTGGATAGCGGGGTGGTTCCCATGCCCACCGTCCCCGGGCTCGCGCCCGGGGTTTCTATGGCGCCATAAAAACCCCTGGCGCGAGCCAGGGGACGGTGTGTTGCAGCGAAGGCAGGATGTCGAGAGCGAGCGTCCGGCGAGATGGCGCGGGCAGCCCCGACACGGTACGGGCAGCTTCGGGGAATGCCAAAAGGGGACAGTCCCCTGCGGGTACAGTCCCCGATGGCCGGCCTCAGCGGGGGCGGCGGCCGACTTTGACGGTCAGCGGGATCCGCTTGCCGCCGCGGAGGATCTCGATCGGCACCTCGATGCCCGGCTCCGAGCGGGTCAGGAGCAGCACGAGAGCCGTCGGCTCCACCACCGTCTGCTCGTCGAAAGCCACGATCACGTCGCCGGTGCGGATGCCCGCCTCCTGGCCCGGGGCACCCCGCTCGGTGGCCATCACCAGCACCCCTGGCGAGCCGTCCTCGGTGCGGCGGAGGGCCAGGCCTAGGTAGCCTCGCTCGACATGGCCGAGCCGATGGATCGCCTCGGCCACCTCTCGGGCGGTGTTGCTCGGGATCGCAAACCCGATCCCGTGCGACTCGTGGCCGGCGATCGCGGTCGTGATCCCGATCACCCGGCCGTTGACGTCGATCAAGGGGCCCCCGGAATTGCCCGGATTGATGGCGGCGTCGGTCTGAAGAAACTCCTGCAGCGGGTTGCCGATCACCCCCCGGCGGCCGACGGCGCTCACGATCCCGTAGGTGAGCGTGCGGTCGAGGCCGAACGGGTTGCCGATCGCCCACACCATTTCGCCGACCTCGATCGAGTCGCTGTCGCCCCAGACCGCCGCCGGCAGCCCGCGGGCCTCGATCTCGAGCACCGCCAGGTCGGTGCCGGCGTCGGCCCCCACGAGCGTGGCCGGAAACCGGCGGCCGTCGGCGAGCGTGACCACGATCCGCTCGGCCCCGCTGACGGCGTGGTAGTTGGTCACGATCACCCCGTCGGGGTCGACGATCACCCCGGAGGCGATCGACTCGTCGGTCAGCCGGTCGGCCGGCTGACCGCGAAGGGCCGCGATCTCGTCGGCCACGGGGGCCAGCCGGCGATCGGCCGTGACGTTGACCACGGTCGGCCCGATCAGCCTCGCCAGCGTGGTGAACAGCTTGGCCACCGGGGCCAGCCGAGCCCCGGCGGCCGCATCGGCGATGGCCGCCAGCTCGGCGCGGGTACGGGCGTACTGAATCCGCCCCACGAACGAGGGCCAGGCGATCAGCCCGACAAGAAAGACGAGCCCCGCGAACAGGATTGTCGTTCGCCAGCCGCCCGGAGATCCAGCCAGCCTGCTCACGGGATCGCCTCCGCGACAGCCGGGCCAGCGGCCGCCGCTCGGGCCGGCAGCCCGGCCCCCCGGAGGCGGACGAAGTCGAGGGCCGC
>CAYRNG010000388.1:0-2819 GCA_964425395.1 uncultured Candidatus Kuenenia sp.
GCGGGCTGTCGTGGACATCCCGCCGTGATACTCGAGGGCTCCGAAGGGGGCGAGCTCGGCCCGCAGCCGGCCAAGCGTCTCCACCCACTGGCTGAAGACGAGCGCCTTGCGGCCGCTGGCCTGCACCTCCTCGAGCTCGGCCACCAGCCGCTCGAGCTTGGCGCTCTCGCCGGTGGCGGTGTCGAAGTTGCAGATCTGCTTGAGCCGGAGCACGAGCTCGAAGACGTGCTGGATCGTGGCCTCGCGGCCCATGTCGGCGAGTCTGAGCACGCCCTCCTCCTCGGCCCGCCGGTAGGTCTCCCGCTGCTCGGGGCCGAGCTCGATCCGGGCGTCGCGGTCGAGGCGGGGGGGCATCTCGGTGAGCACCTTGTCTTTGGTGCGGCGGAGGATGTGGTCGGTGACGGCGGCGGCCATCGCCTTGGGCGTCATCCGGTCGTTGATCTGGCCCGGCTCGACGAATTCGAAGATCCCCACCAGGTCGTCGGCCGAGTTCTCGACCGGGGTGCCGGTCAGGGCCCAACTGCGGCGGCGGCGGAGACCCACGATCGCCTGGTTGGTCTGGCTGGAGCGGTTCTTGATCCGCTGGGCCTCGTCGAGCACGACCAGATCGAAGGCCAGGCCCAGCTCCGCCACGAGGTCGCGGTCGCGGACCAAGACCTCGTAGTTGGCGAGCTTGACCGGCACGTCGGGGAGCGACCACTGCCAGCGGCGGCGGGCCGGGTCGCCGTCGATCACCGCCACGAGGAGCTCGGGGGCCCAATCGGCCAGCTCGCGAGCCCAGTTGCTCACCAGCCCCTTGGGGCAGACCACGAGCACCCGCCGAGCCTCGCCGCTGCGGACGAGCAGCCGGATCGAGGAGATGGCCTGCATCGACTTGCCGAGGCCCATCTCGTCGGCCAGCACCGCCGAGTGCCGGGGAAGCAGGAAGGCCATGCCCGCCAGCTGGAAGGGAAAGGGGGCCCGGGGGAAGCCGAGCTTCCCGCCCCGGAGCATGGTCTCGAGATCGGGCTGCAATAAATAGAAGAACCGTTCCGAGAGCTTGACGACGTCCTGGGGCGGGGCGATCCGCGTCCGACGGGCCGGGCCGCGACCCGTGGCTGCCCCGGGCTCACCGGGCTCACCGGGCAGCATCTCGCCGGCCGCGGCCGCGCGAGGCACCGCAGACACAGGCGGCTTCGCGAGCGACGCGGCGGCCACCGCATGGGGGCGGGCGAAGAAATGGCTCTGCACCGAAGGCCGCGGCGGAAGCAGCTCGAGCGACCGGACCTCGGGCCGCGGCAGTCCCACCGGCAGCCGCAGGGCCGGCGGCCTGGGGATCACGAGGTCGCAGCCGGTGGCGATGGCCACCGGGGGAATGGTCAGCGCCTCACCCGGCCATGAGCGGACGGTCGGAGGATCGGCCCCGGCCGGATGCTCGCCGGTTCGGTGCTCGCAAGCCCGGTGGGTCTCGGCCATGGCTCCTCCCGCCGGCCGGCTCAGTGCCGTGCCGCCTCGTCGAGGGCGGCCCGGATCCGCTCGAAGGGCTCGCAGAGATCGACCGCCGCCGCCAGCGTGGCCAGCCGGCCCTCGAGCGCGAGGGCCAGGGCCGCGTCGGCGGCATGGGGGCTGACAACAGCCGAGCCGACCGCAAAGGCGGCCGGGGCGAGGGGCGTGTCGGCGTCGCCCCGGCGGACCAGCGCCACCGGCAGGCTCGTGTGCGGCCGCACCTGGAGCATCGCCTCGCTGTCGGTAAGCACGACCGCGGGGGTCGCCTTGGCCTCGCCGAGGAGGGCCCCGCCCACTTGGCGGCCGTGGAGATGGCCGTCGAGCGTGGAGCCGTAGAGGATCTGCTGAGCCCGCGACACCTTGACCGGCGCCGTGCAGTGAAACTCGAGGGGCCTGCCGAGGGCGTCCACGACCAGGTAGCCGCCGAACAGGCCGTGGGCCGCCGACTCGACCGTCGTCAGGAATCCGAACGACAGGTCTGATTCGCCCGGCTCCGCCTGGTGCTGCATGCCCGTCCTCGCCTCCCTGGCCAGTCCCCGGCCGCTTCCCTGCGACCACCGGCCATCGATCCTGTCCATCGGGCGCCGGGGCGGGGCCGCTTGAATCGGAGCCGAACCCTCGCTCGGGCGGCCGCCACAGCCGGGTCGGGCCGGGCTCGCCGGCGGCCGGCCGGGCAGGCTGGAGAATCCCTGCCGGTCGCGCGGGGGCGGCTGCCATGCGTGGAAATCCGCCGCTTGTCTGCCTACGATAAGGACTGCGGGATCGGCCCGGCACCCTGCGGCAGCTCCCAGCCCCTTGTCCTCCGGCGAGAAGAGTCATGAACGACGGCAGCCAGTTCTTCACGCAGGTCGACATCTCGGCCAGCACCCCGGCTGCCGGCCGGCCGACGCCCACCGGGGACCTGACCGAGACCAACGGCCTCCTCCGGGAGCTCGTGGAAAACTCCCGCAAGGGCAACGACCTGTTGCTCGAGATCCTGGCGCAGGTCTCGCTCCAGCACCGCCAGCGGGCGGCCGAACTCAAGGCCTGGAAGGAATCCAACCCGCAGCTGGCCAAGTCGTGCCGGCGGGCGGCCGAGTCGCTGGCCCGGGTGCACACCGAGTTTCTCTCGAGCATCGCCCAGGAGGCGGCCGAGAACGCCGAGGACTTCTCCGACAGCGAGTATGCCTTGGGCGAGTTCATCGACCGCTACGGCCCGCGGCTGGCCCACTTCAACGGCGTGCTCCAGCTCTTCGCCCAGCTCGGGGCCCCCCTGCCCCAGCCGCCGGGCCAGGCCTCCGAAGGCTGACACCTCCCCCGCCCGCCCCCTCCTCCCGAGCCTCTCATGACTGCCA
>CAYRNG010000389.1:0-7175 GCA_964425395.1 uncultured Candidatus Kuenenia sp.
TGGCTCCGGCGGCGGCGGCGGTCCCCAGCCGCTTCGGCTTGCGGCGGGAGTTGTGGGCGATCAGCCGGTCGGCGGTGCCGAGAATGTTGGCCGAGCTGCGGTAGTTGTGCTCGAGCGTGACCACCGCGGCGGCCGGATAGTCCCGCTCGAACTCGAGGATGTTGCGGATGCTCGCCCCGCGCCAGCCGTAGATGGCCTGATCGGGATCGCCCGTCACGGCCAGGTTGGGGTGATCGAGCGACAGCCCCCGCAGGATCGCGTATTGGACCGCGTTGGTGTCCTGATATTCATCGACCAGCACGAACCGGTGCTGCGCGTCGAGGAGGGCCCGGAGGCCGGGGTCGTCGGCCATCAGCCGGGCCACGTGCACGAGCAGGTCGTCGAAATCGACGGCATTGGCCGCCAGCATGAGCTCCTGATAGATCGGCCACAGCCGGCGGGCGACGTCATCGACCGGCCGCCCCCAGCGGGGCTCGAAGGTCTCCGGGGTGAAGAGATCGTTCTTGGCCCGCGAGATCACCCCGGCCACGCGGTCGATGGGCGTGTGGGAGAGCGAGAGCCCCGCCTTCTTGGCAGCCCGCTTGAGGACCGCCGCGGCGTCGTCGGGATCGAAGATCGAATAGTCGCTCGTCAGGCCGACCTGGCGGGCATATCGGCGGAGCAGCCTGGCGGCGAACCGGTGGAAGGTGCCCATCTCCACCGGCTGGGGGCCGACCAGTTCGGCCACCCGCCGCCGCATCTCGTCGGCGGCCTTGTTGGTGAAGGTCAGGGCCACGATCTCCCGGGCCGGCACCCCGGCAGCGATCAGGTGGGCGACCCGGTGGGTGACCACCCGCGTCTTGCCGCTGCCAGGGCCTGCCAGCACCAAGAGCGGTCCCTCGACGTGGGTGGCCGCAGCCCGTTGGGCGTCGTTCAAAGAGGCAAGCGAGGGGAGCGACACGGCTCTTTTCCGGGGAAAAACAAGCGTCCAGACGCCAGACGGGGGGCCATCGGGCCGGCGGGGCGAGGCCGCCGAGCGTAGCCGCGATTGCCAGAATTGCATTATATTCCCGCGCGGCGGCTGTCGGTGGCCCTGTCCGGCCTGGCAACCGCCGCCATTATCACACGCACGGGAGGGACCCCATGCCGCGGATTCCGTATAAAGACTTGATGCAGTCCGACGAGATGGCCGAGAAGCTCGAGATGAGCACGGCCGAAATCGGACTTTCCGTCCGCACCACCAACTGCCTGGAGGAGCGGGGCATTTTTACCGTCCATGACCTCCTCAACTGCACCCGGGCCGACCTGCTCTCGATCTCCAACTTCGGCGAGAAGACGCTCGAGGAGGTCTACAAGGCCCTGGAAAAAATCGGGTTTTTCCGGACGGCCGGCGGGACCGAGCAGCCCACCCGGCAGCCGGTCTCCAACGCCTGACAATCCGCCGGTGGCTCGCGGAACGACCCGGCAGCGAACCTCGGCGGGCCTTCGGTCGCCAGGAGGCTGGGCGTGAGGCTGCCCCGGTTTTTCGCCAAGAAGCGTGGCCATCGCCGGACCGGTTCCGAGGCCTGGGGCTCCTTCGGCGAGGGGCTCTTCCATGCCGTCCTCGTGGCCGCTGGCCTGGTGTTCGGCGGGCTCCTGCTCACCGGCGTGGCAGTGCCCGAATGGCGGATCAACCACGACTTCCTCCCCGCCCAGGCCACGGTCGTCGGCAAGGGCCTCGGCCGGCGGCCGGGACCAGCCGGCCCGACCTGGCAGCCCGCCCTGCTCTTGCGGTACGAGACCGAGGCCGATGCCCCCCATGACATCCATGACATCCATGACGTCCATGACGTCCAGGAATCGTGGACCTTTCTGGGCAGCCCCCTCGCCGACCGGGGCCGGGCTCTGGCCGCGCTGGCCGGGCATGTGCCCCTGGAGAGCACCCTGCCCTGCTGGTATGACCCGGCCGATCCGACCACCGTCGTGCTCTCGCGGGGCTACAACTGGTGGATGTGGGCGCTCACCCTCCTTTTGCCGAGCGCCCTCTTGGCCTTTGGCGGCGCGGGCCTGGGGCGGGTGCTGGCCCGGTGGGGCAAGTCGGAGGAGCGGCAGGCCGCGGCCGCCGGGCCGCTGGGACCGCTGGCGGGCCGCCCGACCGAGGCCGACGGCTATCCCGGCGTGCCCTCCTGCGACGACATCGAGAACTCCCCCGGAACCGTCCTCCGCTTCCGGCTGCCGAGTTCCGGCCCGGAGAGCTGGACGCTCCTGGGGCTCGGCCTGTTCGCGGCGCTCTGGAACACGGTGCTCGTGGTGCTGGCCGTCACGGCCGGCCTCGACCTCTTGGGCGGCCGCATCGACTGGCTGCTCCTGGCGTTGCTCGTCCCGTTCGCGGCGGTGGGGATCGCCGGGATCGTCCGCTTCGTGAGGGAGTTCGTGGTCGCCACGGCCGTGGGAACGACCCAACTCGAGATCTCCGACCACCCCCTCCACCCCGGCGGCCGCTACGAGGTGCTCCTCGCCCAGGGAGGTGTCGGCGAGTTCGGCGAGCTGGCCCTGTCGATCGAGGTCGAGGAGCAGGCCACCTTCCGCCAGGGCACCGACACGCGGATCGAGCGGCGGGTGGTCTGGCAGCGGCCCCTGGAATCCTGGCGGAACGTGGAGGTGGCTCCCGGCACGCGATTCGAGGGCAAAAGCCTGCTCCAGCTGCCCGCCGCCGCGATGCACTCGTTCGCCTCCGAGCACAACGCTGTCAGCTGGCGGGTGGTGGTGCGGGGCCGGGCCGCCCGGTGGCCCGGATTTTCCCGCTCGTTTCCGGTCATCGTCCACCCCACTCCGCCCCCCGGCGGCGGCCGGCAGGAGGAGAGTCCATGACCCCCGCCCCCGAGACGCCCCGCCATCAGCCGCAGGTGAGCGTGCACTTCTCGGCCGCCGATCGCCGCTACGAACCGCTCGGGCTCGTCCGTGCCCGCTACGAGGTCGAGCTGCCGGCAGCCGCGGCCCCGGTGCGGGCCGTCGAGCGATCGGTGGTCTGGTACACCGAAGGCAAGGGGGAGGAGGACATCGGCGTGCATCACTTCGAGCGGATCACCGATCGGGCCGCCCTGGCCGCCGCCGCCACCGCCGGCACGCTCGAGACCCGGCTACCCCCCAGCCCCCTCTCCTACGAGGGTCTGATCGTCAAGATTCGCTGGTGCGTGCGGGTGCGGCTGTTCTTCGAGGGGGGCCGCGACTTTGTCTCCGAACACGTCTTCGACGTCGGCCGCATCCCCGCCGCCCCACTGCTATGAGTCTCCTGGGGGCATCCATGGCTATCGACAGGGGCGGCCGCTCTGGGCTGCCCGTGAATCCGTTCACCACGCGGCAGACTCGGGCCGGCAGGCTCCCGCCACTCGATGCCGCGGGGCGGCTGCTCGACGTGGCCGGCCTGTTGGCAGACATCGAGCGGCAGGGGACCGCGGGCATCGAGGGGCCGCACGGGACAGGAAAATCAACTCTGCTGGCGGCATTGGCAGCCGAAGCCGTGGCGGAAGGCCGGCAGGCGATGGAGTGGCGGTTCACCCGCCGGCGGGATGCCTGGGCAGTCGCCTGGACCTTGCTCGGGACCCCGGCAGGCGGGCTTGTCTGCCTCGACGGCTGGGAGGCGATCGGCGGCCTGGGCCGCTGGACCATTCGCGTCCTGGCCCGGCGGCGGAAGGCGAACCTGGTTGTCACCAGCCATCGGCCCACCGGGTTGCCGCTGGTGATCCGCACGGCCGGTTCGCTGCCGCTCCTGGAGGCCATCGTGGGGCGGCTGCCCTCCGCCGGCGGGCTGATCGACCGGGCCGACCTGGCGGCCGCCTGCCAGGCCCAGGCGGGCAACCTCCGGGAGGCCCTGCTCGACCTCTACGACCGCTTCGAAGCCCGGGCCCGACGGCAGGGGTCGTGAGGGTGCCGCCGGTCCTGCCGGTCGTGCCACCCCGGCCCTGAAAATTCATGAACCGGTGTGGCCTTTTTTCCGCGCTAGGGGTCTGCGACGCGTCCTAGGTTTGCGTGGTGTCGCCGGAGTCCGGCCGGTCTCCGCCGTCGGCACCACGAAGCCAAGGAGCGAGAGATGAACGTGCGTCGCATGATCGGAGTCAGCCTGGTGGGCGGGCTCTGCCTGTTCGGACAGGGCCGGGCCCAGGCCCAGTGCTGCCTGAACGATCTGTTCGCGGGCTGCGCCTCCTGCTTCAACAAGCCGCCGCGGGTGGCCCCGCTGATGCCGATGGCCCCAGTGGCGGCGCCGATCATGGCCCCCGTGGCCGCCCCGCCGGCACCGGTGATGGTGCCGATGCAGAAGACCAGCTACGTGCCGGAGACGACCTACCGGACCGAGTATCGCAACGTGCCGGTCACGACCTACAAGCCCTCCTGCGAGATCGACCCCTGCACCGGCTGCCCGGTCGAGTGCATGCAGCCGGTGACGCAGTATGTCCAGCAGGCGGTCAACGTACCGGTCACCCAGTATCGGGCGGTGACCTCCACGCAATACGTCCAGATGCAGCCGGGCTATGCCGGTGCGCCGGCCTACGCTCCGCCGGTAGCGGGGGCTCCGACCACGGGGGCCCCGGCCGCCAGCCCGTTCAGCGCCGTCCAGACGACCCCGCAGGCCTGGGGCGCCGCCGGCGCCGACGTTTCCCGCCAGCCGCTGCCGGGCGTCGCTCCCCCGGCCCTGCCTCCGGCCACGGCGGCCCCGGCCGCCACCTATCAGAGCGTCCAGCCCCAGTTCTCCCAGCCCCAGCAGCAGTATGTGCAGCCCCAGTTCGGCCAGCCCCAGTTCAGCCAGCCGCAGGTGCCGCAGCCCTCGTCCGCGCAGCCGATCATCCCCCAGGCGGGCACCTTCGCCCCTCCGACCCAGGCACCCGGCCAGGTTCAGGGCCAGCCCCAGCAGACGCAGCCCCCGGCCCTCAGCCCGGCCCCGTCGCTGCGGCCGATTCCCGAGATGCCCCGCAATGGAGGCCTGAATGGCAACGGCGGCAGCCCCGACGGCTTTGGGCCCCGCAATGGCAACGACAATGGGGCCAACGGCAACGGCACCGGCACCGACCGCGGCATCCAGGGGGGCGCCAGTCTCCCGGGTGGACTGGAGCCCGGCCGCGGTGAGCCGGCCGCTCCGGCGGGAATGCCCCTGCTTCCCGGCACCGGTCCGGGGCCGGCCACCGGCGCGTTTCCGCGGCTCCTGGAGCCGACCGGCCATACCACCTCGTGGGGCCCTTCCGATGGTGGCGGCCAGCGTGTCCAATATCCGACGACCGCGCTGCCGGCCTGGCGGCAGGCCCAGCGGTAAGCCGGCGGCTCTGGGCAGCCGGCCGCGAGCACTTGCCGCCGAGCACGGCCCCCCTTGACCAACGCCGCCATCGTCGCCGCCTTCGAGCACCTGGCCGATCTGCTCGAATACCGGGGCGACAATGTCTTCCGGGTGCGGGCCTACCGCAACGCCGCCCGCACGATCGACGGCCTGGTGGAATCGCTGGCCAGCGTGCGGATCGATCCCGTCCGGTCGCTCACCGACTTGGAGGGGATCGGTACCGATCTGGCCGGCAAGATCGAGACCCTCCTCGACACCGGTCGGCTGCCGCTGCTCGAAGAACTCGAGCGGGAAGTGCCGGCGGTCGTCTTCGAGCTGATGCGGGTGCCGGGGCTGGGCCCCAAGAAGGTGCGGGCCCTGGTGGATGCCCTGGGGATCGACTCGCTCGAGGCCCTCGAGGAGGCCTGCCGAGCCGAACGGGTGCGGGCGATCAAGGGCTTCGGCCCCAAGACGGAGGCCACGATCCTCGAAAACCTCGCCTTCGCCCGCGATCCGGAGCGGGCCCGGCTCCTCTGGAACGAGGCCCGGGAGATCGGCGACGAGCTGGTGGCCTGGCTGGCGGCCTGCCCTGCCGTCCGGCAGGTCGAGGCAGCCGGCAGCCTCCGTCGGGGCCGCGACACGGTGGGCGATCTCGATCTCCTCGTTGAGAGCGACGCGGCAGCCGTGGTGATGGAGCGATTCGTGGCTTGGCCGGAGACGGCCGACGTGCTCCTCCGGGGCGACACCAAGACGAGCATCCGCGGCCCCCGCGGGCTGCAGATCGATCTCCGGGTGGTGCCGGCCGAGTCGTACGGGGCGGCCCTCCAATACTTCACCGGCTCCAAGGAACACAACGTCAAGCTCCGCGGGCGGGCCCGTGACCGCGGCCTGACGCTCAACGAATACGGCGTGTTCCGCCTGCCCGCCTCCGACACCGCCGCGACCAAGGCCCAGGGCCCGGCGGTGGCCGGCCGTACGGAGGCCGAGGTCTACGCGGCGCTGGACCTCCCCTGGATACCCCCGGAGCTCCGCGAGGGCCGCGACGAGCTCGACCTGGCCGCCCGGGCCGCCCTGCCCGTGCTCGTCGAGCTGGGCGACATCCGGGGCGATCTCCACATGCACACCACCGCCACCGACGGCGAGGACACGCTCGCCGAGATGGCCCGGGCCGCGATCGCCCGCGGTTTGGCCTACATCGCGATCACCGATCACGGCCAGCGGGTGACCATGGCCCGGGGGCTCGACCGGCGGCGGCTGCTCGCCCAATGGCGGGAGATCGACCGCCTCAACGACTCCCTGGCCGCCGCCGGGAAGCCGCCGCTGGTGATCCTCAAGGGGATCGAAGTGGACATCCTCGAGAAGGGAGGGCTCGATCTGCCCGACGAGGTGCTGGCCGAGGCCGACTGGGTGGTGGCCAGCCTCCACTACGGCCAGAGCCAGTCTCGCGAGCGGATCACGGCCCGGATCATCGAGGCGATCGAGAATCCGCACGTCGCCGTGATCGGCCATCCCACCGGCCGGCTGATCAACCGTCGCCCCCCCTACGACGTCGATCTCGAGGCCGTGATCACCGCCGCCGCCCGGACCGGCACCTTCCTGGAGATCAACGCCAACCCCTGGCGGCTCGATCTCGACGACCGGCAGGCGGCCGCTGCCAAGGCGGCCGGCGTGAAGCTCGTGATCTCGACCGACGCCCACTCCACCCGCGGCCTGGAGGTGATGCGGTGCGGCGTGCTCCAGGCCCGCCGCGGTGGCCTCGAGGCGGCCGACGTCGCCAACACCCGCACGCTCGCCGAGCTCCGCAGGCTGATGAAGCGACGGTAGGGTGGCGGAGGGCTGGCGCGGGGTGGGGAGGGGCGGCCCCAACTGGCCGGCGGGATAGACAGGCTTTGCCTGCCCGCAGGGTCATCCC
>CAYRNG010000390.1:0-1945 GCA_964425395.1 uncultured Candidatus Kuenenia sp.
CTTCACCAAGGCGGCCGACGTGGGGGCCGACCTCGTCGGCAAGGTCGAGCACGGCATCCCCGAGGACGACGCTCGCAACCCCGCCACGATCGCCGACAACGTCGGCGACAACGTGGGCGACGTGGCCGGGATGGGGGCCGACCTCTACGAAAGCTACTGCGGGAGCATCCTGGCCACCGCCGCCCTCGGCGTGGCGGCCTTCCACGGCGTGCCGCGGATGCAGCTGGCGGCCCTGTTCCTGCCGATGGCGATCGCGGCCGTCGGCATCCTGCTCTCGATCTGGGGCATCTACCAGGTCCGCACCCAGGAAGACTCGTCACAGAAGGCGCTCCTGGCGGCCCTGGCCCGGGGGATCAACATGTCCACGGTCGCCGTGGTCGCCGCCGCCCTGGTGCTCACCTGGATGCTGCTGGGCAACGCCCACATGGGCGTGGCCGTGGCGGTGATCGTCGGCCTGGTCGCCGGCTGGCTGATCGGGAAGTGGACGGAATACTCCACCAGCAACGAATACAAGCCCACCCAGGAACTGGCCGACCAGGCCCTGACCGGCCCCGCCACGATCATCATCGGGGGCGTGGCCGAGGGGATGATGAGCGTCTGGGCCCCGGTCTTGATCGTGAGCGTGGCCACGCTGCTGGCCTTCAGCTTCGCCAACGGCTTCAACTTCGGAAATCCTGACGTCTTCGCCTTGGGCCTGTACGGCGTCGGCATCGCCGCCGTGGGCATGCTCTCGACGCTGGGCATCACCCTGGCCACCGACGCCTACGGACCGATCGCCGACAACGCCGGCGGCAACGCCCAGATGGCGGGGCTGCCCGAGATCGTCCGCGAGCGGACCGACGCCCTCGACGCCCTGGGCAACACCACCGCCGCCACCGGCAAGGGGTTCGCGATCGGCTCGGCGGCCCTCACGGCCCTGGCCCTCCTGGCCGCCTATGTCGAAGAGGTGCGAATCGGCTTCGAACGCTGGGGCGAGGCGGTCATCGAGCGGGCTCCCGAAGGGGATGGGCAGCAGGTCGTGGTGGACGGCAAGGTGCGGCCGCTGGTAGCCGGCGAGTGGGTCAAGCTCGCCGACCAGCTGGCCGTGCAGGTGGGCGACACGCCCCGGGCCAACAGGCTCTGGATGATTCTCGACAAGGAGGTGCTCGCCGGCCGGACCGACGGCGAGGGCAAGGTGCTCAAGGATCCGGTGATCGCCGGCCTCGACGCCCGCGGCCGCCGCCAGGTGACCGCCGTCGTGCCCGAAGTGGCTGTGATCAATGAACTCCAGGACGAGAACCGGATCGTGGCGGTCAAGACCGCCCGGATGGCCGACTACATGCGGTACTACGACGCGACCCTGATGAATCCCAAGGTGCTGGTGGGCGTGTTCATCGGGGCGATGAGCACGTTCGTGTTCTGCGCCCTGACGATGAAGGCCGTGGGCCGGGCCGCCAAGGGCATGGTGGAGGAGGTCCGCCGCCAGTTCCGCGAGAAGCCGGGCATCATGGAGGGTCGGGACACCCCCGACTACGCGGCCCCCGTCGAGATCAGCACCAAGGCCGCCCAAAAGGAAATGGTCTTGCCGTCGCTGTTGGCCCTCACGCTCCCGATCGCAGTCGGGCTCGTGCTCGGCGTGGCGGGCGTGATGGGGCTGCTCGTCGGCGGCCTCACGACCGGCTTCTGCGTGGCGGTCTTCATGGCCAACGCCGGCGGCGCCTGGGACAACGCCAAGAAGCACATCGAGAGCGGCGTCCACGGCGGCAAGGGCACCGAGGCCCACAAGGCGGCCGTGGTGGGCGACACCGTGGGCGATCCCTTCAAGGACACCAGCGGCCCGAGCCTCAACATCCTCGTGAAACTCATGAGCATGGTGAGCGTGGTGGCCGCCGGCCTGATCGTGCGGTACTCCCTCGAAGCGCTCGGCATCTTCTGAGGCCACCCCGTAGCGGCGGGTTTTTAACCC
>CAYRNG010000391.1:0-3200 GCA_964425395.1 uncultured Candidatus Kuenenia sp.
CCACGGCTCGCGGCCCCCCGACGCGATCGTGACGGCCGACCCGGCCGCGGCCGAGCGGTTCGCCGCCCGGGTGGACACGGCCGTGGCGGTGGTGAACGCCAGCACGCGGTTCAACGACGGAGGGGAGCTGGGCCTGGGAGCGGAGATCGGGATCTCGACCGACAAGCTCCACGCCCGCGGCCCCTGTGGCGTCAAGGAGCTGACGACCTACAAGTACGTCGTGACCGGCAGCGGCCAGGTGCGCGGATGACGTTTCACGCTCCGGGGACTGTCCCCTTTTCGGTGCTGTCGGGGACTGTCCCCGCCGCGGGGACTGTCCCCTTTTCGGATCCCGGCCGTGGCTCGACCATCCTCACCATGATGCGTGCCCTGCTTTGTCTTGGAGGCTTTTTTCTCGTGGCTACCGCTCTCGCCGCCGACTCGGCATCCGAACCTGCCGACCCGTATCAGTGGCTCGAGGAGGTGGTGGGGGAGCGGCAGCTGGAGTGGGTGAAGGCCCGCAATGCCGAGGCCGTGGCGGCCTTGGCCGAGACCGCCGGCTTCCGGCCGCTCGAAGAGCGGCTGCTCGGAATCCTCGACTCCCAGGAGAAGATCCCCTTCGTCCGGAAGATCGGCGGGCGGTTTTATAACTTCTGGCAGGACGCGGCCCATCCCCGCGGGCTCTGGCGACGCACGACGCCGGCCGACTACCGCAGCCCGGAGCCGGCCTGGGAGACCGTGCTCGACCTCGACGCCCTGGCGGTGGCCGAGGGGGAGAACTGGGTCTGGCACGGATCGCGGGTGCTCGAGCCCGAGGATCAACGCTGCCTGATCTCGCTCTCGCGGGGCGGGGCCGATGCCGACGTGGTCCGGGAGTTCGACCTCGAGACCAAGGCCTTCGTGGAGGGGGGCTTCACGCTCCCCGAGGCCAAGAGCCGCGTCGCCTGGCGGGATGAAAACAGCCTGTTCGTGGCCACCGACTTCGGGCCCGGCACGCTCACCGCCTCGGGCTATCCGCGGACGGTCCGGGAGTGGGCCCGGGGCACGCCGCTGGCCGCCGCCGAGCGTGTCTACGAGGGAAAGCCCGACGACATGTCGGTGGGGGCCTGGCGGGACCTGACGCCCGGCTTCGAACGCGACTTCGTCTCCCGGCAGGTGACCTTCTGGACCAGTGAGCTCTTCCTCCGCCGCGACGGGCAGCTCGTGAAGATCGCCAAGCCCGACGACGCCAACGCCGGCGTCCATCGCGAATGGCTGTTCATCGAGCTCCGCTCCCCCTGGACCGTGGGCGAGACGACCTACCCCGCGGGCAGCCTGCTGGCGGCCGACTTCGAAAGCTTCCTGGCCGGCGACCGGAGCTTCCACACGCTCTTCGAACCGGGGCCGCGGACGTCGCTGGTGGGCTACGACCCGACCCGCAACCACGTGCTGCTCACGACGCTCGACAACGTCCGCAGCCGCCTGTTCGTGCTGACCTGGCGGGACGGCGGCTGGCAGCGGCAGCCGCTGGCGGGCGTGCCGGCGGTGGCCACCGCCAGCGTGGCGGCCGTGGATGATCTCGAGAGCGACGACTTCTTTCTCACCACGGCCACGCCGCTCGAGCCCACGACGCTCGCGCTGGGCACGCTCCGGCCCGACGGCACCGGCCCGGAGCCCGACGTGCTCAAGCGGTCGCCCGCCTTCTTCGCGGCCGCCGGCCTGGCCGTCACGCAGCACGAGGCGACGAGCGCCGACGGCACCCGGATTCCCTACTTCCAGATCGGCCCGGCCGACCTCCCAGCCGACGGCTCCACCCCCACGCTCCTCTACGGCTACGGCGGCTTCGAGATCCCGCTCGTGCCGAGCTACGCGGCCACGGTGGGCGCCGCCTGGCTCGAGCGGGGCCGGGTCTACGTGATCGCCAACATCCGCGGCGGCGGCGAGTTCGGCCCCGGCTGGCACCAGGCCGCCCTCAAGGAGAACCGGCCCCGGGCCTACGAAGACTTCGCCGCCGTGGCCGAAGACCTGATCGCCCGCCGGGTCACCTCGCCGGCCCGGCTGGGCATCAAGGGGGGCAGCAACGGCGGCCTCTTGGTGGGCAACATGTATGCCCGCCGGCCGGCGTTGTTCGGGGCGGTCGTCTGCCAGGTGCCGCTCTTGGACATGCGGCGGTTCAACCAGCTGCTCGCCGGGGCCAGCTGGATGGGGGAATACGGCAACCCCGACCTGCCCGAGGAGTGGGCCTTCATCCGCGGATTTTCCCCCTACCACATGGTCGAGCCGGGCCGCGACTACCCGCCGCTCCTGATCACGACCTCCACCCGGGACGACCGCGTCCACCCCGCCCACGCCCGCAAGCTGGCCGCCCGGCTGCTCGAGTTCGGCAAGCCGGTGCTTTCCTACGAGAACATCGAGGGGGGCCACGGCGGCGCCGCCGACAACAAGCAGCGGGCCTTCATGGATGCGCTTGCCTGGACGTTCCTCGAGCAGCAGCTGGCTTCGCCCGGAGCATCACCCGAGGGTTTCCGATGACCACCGAACCGCCGCTGGCCGCCGCCCGGGGAGCCTGGAAGCGGCTCACCGGCACCTTCCTGGCCGGCGTGATCCTGCTCCTGCCGATCATCATCACCGTGGGCGTCGTGGTCTGGGTGGTGGACCTGTTGACCACCTTCCTGGGGCCGGAAACGTTTCTGGGCAGCTTCCTCTCCTGGCTCGGGCTGGCGATCCGGCCCGGCGGCAGCACCCCCTACGTGCTCGGCTGGCTCGTCGTGTTGGGAGGCATCTTCCTGCTCGGCCTCGTCGCCCAGGCCGGCGCCCGCCGCTGGCTGGTGACGATCGGCGACGCCGTCTTCGCCCGGATCCCCCTCCTGGGCAGCGTCTACGGCACGACCAAGCAGGTGGCCGAACTGCTCGACGCCAAGGACAGCGACGCCCTCCAGGGGATGACGCCCGTGTTCTGCTTCTTCGGCGGCGGCGGGGAGCTGGGCCTGCTGGCCTTCCTGGCCTCGCCCCGGCCGGTTCGGGTGCAGGACCGCGACTACCAGATGGTGATCGTGCCGACGGCCCCGGTGCCCTTCGGCGGAGCCTTGCTCTTCATTCCCGCCGACCGGGTCGTGCCGGCCGGGATGACGGTGGATGCGATGATGAGCATCTACCTCTCGATGGGCGTCAGCGGCCCGGAATATCTCCCCGCCCCGGAGGTCCGTCACGCCGTGACGGACTATCCGCCGGCCAGTTGACGC
>CAYRNG010000392.1:0-2971 GCA_964425395.1 uncultured Candidatus Kuenenia sp.
TCCGTGGCTACACCAGCAAGCCTGCGAGCGGTTGCCGATGCCAAGCGAGACGGCCTTGGCAGCGAGCGCAGGCAGGATGCCGGAGCGAGCTCGCATCGAGCGAGCGGACGGCAGGATGCCGGGAGCGAGCGTCCGGCGAGATGCCATGGGCAACCCCGAGCCCGCGCGCGGAAAGCCTACCCGAGTGCGGCCACGACCAGGTCGCCGACGGCCTTGGTGCCGTAGCCCATCTTGCCGGCCGCCTGGCTCTTCATCTTGGTGCCGGTGACCTGGGCCACGGCCCGGTCGATGCGGGCCGCCGCGGCCGGCTGGCCGCTGTGCTCCAGCAGCATCGCCATCGCGTTGATCGCGGCGATCGGATTGATCTTGTCGGTGCCGGTGTATTTGGGGGCGCTGCCCCCCATCGGCTCGAACATGCTGACGCCGCCGGGATCGGGGTTGAGATTGCCGCCGGCCGCCACCCCCATGCCTCCCTGGAGGATGCCGCCCAGGTCGGTGATGATGTCGCCGAACATGTTGGTGGTCACGATCACGTCGTAGGCGTCGGGGTTCTTCACCATCCACATGCAGCAGGCATCGACGTGGTTGTAGTCGGTGTTCACGTCGGGAAACTCCTTGGCGACCTCCTGGAAGGTCCGCCACCAGAGGTCGTGGCCGAAGGTCAGCACGTTGGTCTTGGCGACGAGCGTGAGGGTCTTCTTGGGGCTGTTCCGCTTCCGCGTGTATTCGAAGGCCCAGCGGATGCACCGCTCGCAGCCCTTGCGGGTGTAGATCGCCTGCTGCACGGCCACCTCGTCGGCCGTGCCCTGCTTGAGGAACCCGCCCACGCCGCAGTACAGGTCTTCGGTGTTCTCGCGGACGACCACGAAGTCGATGTCGGCCGGGCCGCGGCCCGCCAGGGGCGTCTCGACGCCGGGCAGGAGCTTGACCGGCCGGAGGTTGATGTATTGGTCGAGCTGGAACCGGAGCTCGAGCAGCAGCCCCTTCTCGAGGATCCCGGGGGCCACGCCGGGATGGCCGATCGCGCCCAGGAAGACAGCGTCTTTCGTCCGCAGGAGATCGAGGCCGCCGGGGGGAATGATCTCGCCGGTGCGGAGGTAGCGGTCGCCGCCCCAGTCGAGCGGTTCGACCTTGGTGGTGAAACCTTCCAGCTCGGCCACGGCGGCGAGCACCTTGAGGGCTTCGGCGGTGACCTCGGGGCCGGTGCCATCCCCGGCGATCGTGGCAATCGAAAGCGTCGTGCGGGCCATCGTGGGCGGTATCGCTCCTGGGTGATGTTCAACGGGGACTGTCCCCGCCGCGGGGACTGTCCCCTTTCCGACGGGGCCATTGAGGGCCGGGAAGCCCGCCGGGGCCATGGATGGCCCGCCGGGCGTCAAATCAGTTCTTGCTAAAGTCGAGCTGCTTGGCCGACTTGAGGCCGAGCGGGTTCTTCACGAACCGCTGCCGGCAGGCGTCGCAGAGGTCGAACCGCAGCGACCGGGTGGCGTCCTGGGCCATGCGGGGGTCGTCGCAGTCGTCGAGTCGCTCGAGGAGATCCTGCATCTCCTCGAGGTGATCGCTTTCGTCGCCGAGATCATCGAGGTCTTGGCAGCCGCAGGGGTCGTCATCGACCGCCGGAAAGACCTCGATCCGCACCACGTGCCGCACGTCCGCCTGGGGATGGATCGGTCGCTTGCAGACGTCACACGAATAATGAAGCATCGGGTTCTCCGGGCCGGGGACGAGACTGATCCTGGTGGCGGCGACCGGCCGTGCCGGTCACCCGCTTCTGAAGAGTGTGACGTCCCTCGACAGGCAAGGCAAGCGTCTGGAAGCTGACTTTTTCAGGGCCGTCCGCCGCTTGGCGGCGGATCGCGGTCCCGGGTAAACTGGGAAGTTCTCCGGCAAGGTCTGCCTCCCTCCGCGAAGCTTCCGATCATGACCGCGATCGCGATGCCCAGCCAGACGCTCGGCCTGAGCGTGCTGGTGCTCAACCGCTCGTTCGTCGCCGTGCACGTGACCAACGTGCGACGGGCGATCACGCTCTTGTTTCGCGACCTCGCCGAGGTGCTCGACGTCGAGGAGGGCCAGTATGGGGCCTACTCGTTCGAAACGTGGCGGGAGCTGTCGGCGGTCCAGGCGACCCTCGAGCATCCCGACCACGACTGGATCCGGGGGGTCGGCTTCAGCCTCCGGGCCCCGCGGGTGATCCGGCTGTTGGACTGCGACCGCGGGCCGCGGCAGGGGCTGCGGTTCAACCGCCGCAACGTCTTCGCCCGCGACGGCAACAAGTGCCAATACTGCGGCCGCCACTTCCCGACCAGCGAGCTGTCGCTTGATCACGTCGTGCCCCGCAGCCGGGGCGGGATGACCAGCTGGGAGAACATCGTCTGCGCCTGCGTGGCCTGCAACGTCCGCAAGGGGGGCCGCACGCCCCAGGAGGCACGGATGAACCTGATCCGCCTGCCGGTCAAGCCCCGCCGCAGCCCGCTGCTCTCGATCAAGCTCGGCAATCCGAAGTATGCGAGCTGGAAGAGCTTCGTGGATCGGGCCTACTGGACGGTCGACCTGAAGTGATGCTGGCCACGGAGCGGCGGGATCACCGTGCGGGCAGGCAAAGCCTGTGCATCCCGCCGGCCAGTTGACGCTGCCCCTTCCGTTGGTCGGGGTTGCTCGTGCCATCTCGCCGGACGCTCCCCGGGGACTGTCCCCGCCGCGGGGACTGTCCCCCTTTCGGGATCCTCCAGCTCGCTCGATCCCCTGGCTCGCGCCAGGGGTTTCTATTGGCCCTGGCGTGATCAGCCTGGGGCTCCCGCGATCAGCTGGCCCTGGCGCGATCAGCCTGGGGCTCCCGCGATCAGCTGGCCCTGGCGTGATCAGCGTATAGAACCCCCGGGCGCGAGCCCGGGGACGGTGGGAACGAAAACCACCCCGCCATCCACAACGCACAGGAAAGGGGACAGTCCCCGAAGCGGGGACAGTCCCCTCA
>CAYRNG010000393.1:0-7094 GCA_964425395.1 uncultured Candidatus Kuenenia sp.
TGCTCGTCGGCGGAGCGGTCCTGGGCCATGGCCACTTCCAGCGCGCTCTGGATCGCCGCCAACGGGCCCCGCAGCTCGTGGGCGGCGTCGGCCACGAACTGCTCCTGGCGATCGACGTGGGCGGCCACCTGGTCGAGGAGCCGGTTGATCTGCCGGGAGAGCCGGTCGAGCTCGTCGGCGGTGCCCTGCTCCGGGAGCCGGTTGCCGAGCCGCGTCGGCCGGAGCCGCTCGGCCGTGTGGAGGATGTCGGCCACCGGCTGGGTGGCCCGGACCGCCAGCCAGTAGCCGGCCAGCGGCGTGAGGAGCGAAAGCAGCGCCCCCACCGGGATCAGGAGCCGCATCAGGGCCTGGACGTTGTCGTCGAGGAACTCGGTGGACATCCCGATCCGGACGTGCAGCGGCGGCTGTTCGGGCCGGGCGATCGCCACTCGCACGTAGCGGTAGGGGCCGACCTGCACGATGTTCTCCAACGTGTCGCTCAGGGTGGGAGGAAAATCGGCCACTTCCGTCGGGCAGCGGGGGCTCTTCCAGAGCGTGGTGCCGTCCTCGGTGAGCAGCTGGGTGAACCAGCCCCGGTCCTCGTGGCCGGCCGCCTTCCGCCGCATCTCGTCGACGACGGCGTCGATGTCGGGATGGAGGTCGGCGATCGCGATGGCCACCTCGCGGACGTTGCCCCGGATGACCGCGTCGGCCTCGCGGTACAGAGCCGCCCGGCCCCCGAACCAGAAGGCCACCAGCGTGGCGGCCGACATCACGAGCACCACGGCCGTGTTCCAGATCGTCAGCCGGGCCCGGAGCGTGCCCCAGGAGGCCGGGTCAATCGGCAGCCAGCGCATAGCCTCGGCCCCGGACGGTGCGGATCAGCGACTGGCCGCGGCCCTTGTCGACCTTGCCGCGGAGGCGGTTGATGTGGACCTCGATGACGTTCGTGGGGCCCTCCCAGTCGAAGCCCCAGACGTGCTCGCAGAGCATCTTGCGGGTCACGACCTGGCCGTGGTACCGCATCAAGAGCTCCAGGATGCTGAACTCGGTAGGCGTCAGATCGACTGAGCTCCCCGCCCGGGTGAGCCGCTGGTTGGCGAGATTGAGGCACAGATCCCCGACCTCCAGCTGCATGGCCGGCTTGTCGGCCGTCCGCCGATGGACCGCCTCGATCCGGGCCAACAGCTCGTCCATGGCGAAGGGCTTGACGAGGTAGTCGTCGGCGCCGGCCTCGAAGCCCTCGAGCTTGTCGGGCACCGTGCCCCGGGCCGTGAGCACGATCACCGGCGTCCGCACCCCGTGGGCTCGGGCCACCCGCAGCACCTCGAGCCCTCCCACCTTGGGCAGCATCAGGTCGAGCACGACCAGGTCGCTCGCCAGGAAGGCGTCGTCTTGAATCGCCGTGGCGCCATCGGTCAGCCAGGTGCACTCGTGGCCGGCCTCCCGGATGGCCGTGGAGACGGACCGGGCGATGATCGGATCATCCTCGACGAGCGTGACCTGCATGGGAAAACCCGCATCCCTGGGGCGAGGGCGATCAATCGCCCGTCGTGCTCCTCATCCTACCGCCCCGGCCGAATCCCCAGAAACGGGGCCGCTTTCCCGGCTTCCGGCTCACTCCCACTCGATCGTGGCCGGGGGCTTGGAGGAGATGTCGTAGACCACCCGGTTGATGCCCCGGACCTCGTTGATCACCCGGGTCGAGATCCGGCCGAGCACCTCGGGGGGCAGGTGGCTCCAGTCGGCGGTCATGAAGTCTTCGGTTTCGACCGCCCGGACGGCGAGCACGTCGTCGTAGGTGCGGGCATCCCCCATCACCCCCACGCTCTGGACCGGCAGGAGCACGGCGAAGGCCTGGGAGACCTTCCGCATCAGCCCGGCCGCCTCGAGCTCCTCGAGCACGATCGCGTCGGCCTCGCGGAGGGTGTCGAGCCGGGGCTTGGTGACCTCGCCCAGGCAGCGGACCGCCAGCCCCGGGCCCGGGAAGGGATGCCGCCAGACGATTTTTTCGGGCAGCCCCAGCTGGAGGCCCAGCTGCCGGACCTCGTCTTTGAACAGGTCGCGGAGCGGCTCGACCAGCTCGAACTGGAGGTCGTCGGGCAGGCCGCCAACGTTGTGATGAAGCTTGATCGTGGCCGCCGGGCCGTCGGCCGCGGCGCCGCTCTCGATCACGTCGGGATAGAGCGTGCCCTGGGCCAGGAACCGGGCCCCCTCGATCCGGGCCGCCTCGGCCGCGAAGCAGTCGATGAACGCCTTGCCGATCCGGCGCCGCTTCTCCTGCGGGTCGGTGACACCCGCCAGCACCTCGAGAAACAGCCCCTCGGCCGGCACCACGTGGAGGTCGCTCTTGAAGTGGGTGGTGAATTCCTCGATCACCGCCGCCGCCTCCCCCTTTCGGAGCAGGCCGTTATCGACCAGGATGCAGGACAGCTGGTCGCCGATGGCCCGGCTCAAAAGGGCCGCCACGACCGCCGAATCGACGCCCCCGGAGAGCCCGCAGATCACCCGGTCGTCGCCGACCCGGTGGCGGATCGCCTCGATCATCGCGCTGGCGAAGTCGTCCAGCCGCCAGCGGCCCGCGCAGCCGCAGGCCCCCTTCAGAAAGTTGGCCAGGATCAGGCCGCCGGCCGGGGTGTGGGTGACCTCCGGATGAAACTGCAGCCCGTAGATCGGCAGCTCGCGATGGCGGACGGCCGCCAGCGGGCAGGTGGCGGTCCGGGCCAGCGGCAGGAACTCGGCCGAGACGCCATCGACCTGGTCGCCGTGGCTCATCCAGACCTCGGTCTGGCCGGGCACGCCGGCAAACAAAAGATCCTGGTCGAGCACCTCGCAGGCCGCCCGGCCATATTCGCGGGCCGCCGCCCGGCCCACCCGGCCGCCCAGCGCCTCGCAGGCCAGCTGCATGCCGTAGCAGATCCCGAGCACCGGGATGCCCAGCCGGAAGATGGCCGGATCGCACTTGGGCGCGGCTGTCTCATAGACGCTCGAAGGGCCGCCCGAAAGAATGATGCCCCGGGGGGCGAGGGCCCGGATCCGCTCGGCCGTGATGTCGTGACGGACGATCTCGCAGTAGACGTGCTGCTCGCGGACGCGGCGGGCGATCAGCTGGGCGTATTGCGAGCCGAAGTCGAGCACGAGCACCCGCTCGGCCTGCTGCTGATTGGGAGGCGGGGCCAGGGGGGCGGCGGCGGTTGTTTCGGGCATGAGAGAGGGATCGGGGCAGGTGGAAAACCCGTGAGTATATGCCGCGGTCGGGGCTCCCGTGGTATAGTTCCCAGCCATGCTCGTGCTCCTCACCAATGACGACGGGATTTTCGCCCCCGGCCTGGCGGCCCTCGAGCGGGCCCTGCGGCCCTTCGCCGAGGTGGCGGTGGTGGCCCCCGCGACCGAGCAGAGCGGCGTGGGCCATGCGATCACCTTCCTGACGCCGCTGACGGCCAAGGAAGTCTTCGACGGCGACCGGCGGCGGGGCTGGGCCGTGGACGGCAGCCCGGCCGACGCGGTCAAGCTGGGGATCTCGGAGTTCTGCCCCCGGCGGCCCGATCTGGTCGTCAGCGGGATCAACAGCGGCTTGAACGCGGGCATCAACGTCCTCTACTCCGGCACCGTGGCGGCCGCGATCGAGGGGGCCTTCTTCGGGATCACGAGCATCGCCGTCTCGCTCGAGTGGGACGACCATGCCGACTACGACCGGGCGGCCGTGATCGGGGCGGCGGTGATCCGCCAGCTGCTCGAGCGGCGGCCGACGCCGGGCAGCCTGTTCAACGTCAACATTCCCACCGTCGCCCTCGCGGGCCGGCCCGAGCTGCGGGTGGTGCCGATGAGCGTGGCCCGCTACGGCGAGGCCTTCGAGCGGCGGGTCGATCCCCGGGGCCGGTCCTACTGGTGGGCCACGAACGATCCGCCGCCCCCCCCTTCCCCGCTGGAGTCGGACGTGACGGCGCTGGCCGCCGGCCACGTCACGCTCACGCCGCTGGAATACGACCTCACCCACCGGGGCAGCATCGAGACCCTGGCCGAGGGCCCGTGGCGGCTGGCCTGAGACGAGCGGCTCAGCCCTGCGTGCTCCGCAGGTAGACCAGCACGCCGAGCACGATCACGGCGATCAGGCCGCCGACGAGGGCCACCCACACTCCCAGCGGATAACCGGCGAACTCGAGCGGCCGCCGCCGCCGCGGGCGGGGATTCTCCTCGTCGGTCTCTGTGGTCGCGTCGGAAGACTGGCTGCGGGCCGCCGTCTTCTTCACCGGCTTCTTGGCCGCCGGCGAGGCTGAGACGTTTACCGCCGGCCCGCGGCGGCTGACGCCGCTGCCGGCCGCCGGCCGCCGGACGGGCGGTCCCAGGGAAATCGAGCTTGTCCGGCCACTGCCGCTGCCCGGGCCGCTGCGAAAGACCGGCGGGCCGCTGCCCGGCGGGCCAGCCCGCCGCCGCGGTGGGGCGATGCCGACCCGGGCCGGGCTCTCCTGCCTCTCGAGCCAGCCGGCCAGCGCGTTCTTGACCTCTTCGGCGGTCTGCGGCCGGGCATCGGGATTCTTGGCCATCATCCGGAAGTAGAGCTCGACGATCTCCGGCGGCACGTCGGGCCGTTCGTCGAGCAGGTTGGGAGGGGGATTGTTGAGGTGGGCCTGGATCCGCTCGGCGAGCTTGCCCTGGGCGAAGGGAGCCCGGCCCACGAGCAGGTAATGGAGGGTGCAGCCCAGGGCGTAGATGTCGCTGCGGCGGTCGGCCAGATGGCTGTCTTTGGCCTGCTCGGGGGAGAGGTAATCCACCGTGCCGAGCACCTTCTCGTTGTAATCGCGGGTCAAGGAGTGCTCCTGGTCGTCATCGTCGCCCGCTCCCTGGAGGGCGAGGCCGAGATCCATGATCTTGATCAAGCCCTCCCGGTCGAGCATCAGGTTGGCCGGCTTGATGTCGCGGTGCACGAGCCCCTTCTGGTGGGCGAAGTGGAGGCCGTCGGCGGCCTGGCGGATGTAGTCAATGGCGTCGCGAATTTCGAGCCCCTTTTTTCGTTCGTGCTCCTCTTTGTGTTTGTGTTCTTCGACGTAGTCCTTGACCAGCCGGTGCAGGTCGGTGCCGTCCACGTATTCCATGACGATGAACTGGACGCTGCCGACGGTGTCGCGGTCGAAGGCCCGGGCGATGTTCTGGTGGGCCAGCTTGTTGGCGATCTTGGCCTCCTGCCCGAAGCGATCCTCGAAGGAGCTCTTGCTGTCCTGATCCTTGGTCTTCTTGGCGGGCAGCACCTTGATCGCCACCAGCTCCCCGAGGGTCGTGTTCCAGGCCAGGTAGACGCTGCTCATCCCCCCGGCCCCGAGCAGCCGCAGGAGCCGGTATTTCCCCAGCATGAAGCCCCTGTGCCTGCCCTTGCGAAGCTGCTCGACCTGCCAGGCGGTGAGCAGTTCCGCGGCCACGAGCGTCTCCGGCAGCTCCGGGGGCAGTTCGGCGGCCTGATCTGGCCAGGCCGCCGTCAGCTCGGCCAGCGCCGGCAGCTTGGCCTCGTCGATCAGCCCGCTCTTGCGGACCACGGCCAGGAAGTCGGCGATCGTTTTGACAGGCTCGGCCATGGCGAGAAACTCTGCGTGGCCCCGGCCGGATCCCTCCGGCGGCGGCGCTGCGTGCTTTTCTCAAGCCTAGCATTCGCCCGGCCTGAGGTGGCGGGTTGGCAGCCACGTAGCGGCGGGATTGTATCCCGCCGGCCAGTTGGCGCTGCGTTTCCGGTGCCGCGGTTCCCGGTCGGCAACGCCGTCGCTGTCCGCAGGGTTAAAAAACCCGCGGCTACGTTTGGCCAAACCGGCCGCCCCGTAGCGGCGGGATTGTATCCCGCCGGCCAGTTGGCGCTGCGTTTCCGGTGCCGCGGTTCCCGGTTGGCAACGCCGTTGCTGCCCGCGGGTAAAAAACCCGCGGCTACGTTTGGCCAAACCGGCCGCTCAGAGGCCGAGATTGAGGCCCCGCCGGGCCAGCTGGTCCACGAGGGCCACCGCCGAGGTGAATGGCTCGGCGTCCCAGCCGGCCTCCCGGGCGGCCGCCACGTGCTCGGGAAGATCGTCGCAGAAGAAGATCGCCTCAGGGGCCACCCCGGCCCGCTCCGCGGCCAGCGTGAAGATCGCGGGGTCGGGCTTCGCGCAGCCGGCCTCGTGGCTGAGCACGATCCGGCGGAAGCCGCCCGGCAGGACGCCCCAGCCGAGGCCGAGCAGGTGGCTCCAGTGGAGGTCGCAGGTGTTCGAGAGGATGCCCAGCGGCACCCGGGCCCGCTCCAGGCCGGCGATCACCGGCAGTATCCCGACGTGCAGCGAGAACATGTCGGCGGCGGCCGCGGCCAGCCGGGCGGGATCGGGCCGGCTGGCCGTCCGCCGGGAGAACTCGGCCACGAAGCCTTCCCAGTCGAGCCGGCCTCCCTCGAGATCGGCCTGCAGGCCCGCCAGCACGGCCTCCCGGACCCGCTCCGGGTCCGCCCCGCAGACCGCGGCCATCTGCCGGAAGGCCCGGTCGCGGTCGAAGTCGGCGATCACGTTGCCGAGGTCGAGGTAGACGAAGGCGGGAGGCATGGCGAAAACCGAGGTGACGGGCCGGCCGAGTAAGTGCCCGGCCGCCCGTGTCGAACGCGGGCCGCCTGGCATCCTTTTCATCGGTCCTCGAGCATACTATCCTGCCGCCCGGTTTCAGTTTTTGCCTCCGCAAGGTGCCCCCGCCGATGCCCCTCCTCAACCGCTACAGCTCCCGGATTACCCAGCCCCGCTCCCAGGGCGCCTCCCAGGCGATGCTGCTGGGCACCGGCCTCACCCCCGCCGACCTCGACAAGCCGCAGGTCGGCATCGCCAGCATGTGGTACGAGGGCAACACCTGCAACATGCACCTCGACCGGCTGGCGGCCGAGGTCCGGGCGGGCATCGTGGCCGCCGGCCTGGTGGGGATGCGGTTCAACACCATCGGGGTCAGCGACGGGATCTCGATGGGCACCGAGGGGATGAGCTGCTCGCTCCCCTCCCGCGACATCATCGCGGACTCGATCGAGACGGTGATGCACGCCCAGTGGTACGACGCCCTGGTGGCGATCCCCGGCTGCGACAAGAACATGCCCGGCTGCCTGATCGCGATGGGCCGGCTCAACCGCC
>CAYRNG010000394.1:0-2492 GCA_964425395.1 uncultured Candidatus Kuenenia sp.
CCGGGCCGCCTCCTCGCAGGCGGCCTCGAGGCCCTTGAACTGGAAGGCGAACCATGGACCCTTGCCCGCGATGCCCGCAGGCCGCGGCACCTCGATCCACTTCTCGCCCGTGCCCTCGAAGAGCACCCGCTGCTGGAGGCCCGAGAGATCGGCCAGCGGCACGTCGCTCGGCAGCCCCGTCGCCTTGCAGACGGCTTCGAGCATCGCCCGGCCGAGCGATCTGTCGGCCGGCCCCGAGAGCGACGGCCAGAGATCGAGGGCCCCTTCTGCAAGCGAGAGCGAATCGTCGCGGACGAGCGCCTTGCGATCGACGCCCGTGCGGGTGCCGAGCCCGTCGCAGCTCGGGCACCATCCCAGCGGGCTATTGAAGGAGAACTGCCGCGGCTCGAGCGGCTTGAAGCCCCGCCCGCAGCCCGGGCAGGCGAGCCGCCGGCTGTGGACCTCGACCGGCCAGTCGGGCTCCTCGGCCCCCTCGACGGCCCGGGCCACGAGCATCGTGCCGCTCCCCGCATCGAAGGCCGCCTCGATGCTCTGGGCCAGCCGGCTCCGCTCGTCGGGCGAGGCGGTGACGCGGTCGATCACGATCTCGAGCCGGCTCTTCCGCTTGCGGTCGAGGGCGGGCTTCTCGTCGAGCCGGTGCGTGCGGCCGTCGATCCGGATCCGCACGTGGCCCGCCGCCTGGAGCTGGGCAAAGAGCGCCTCGGCCGCTTGCCCGACGCGAAGCTCGACCGGCGCGAGCAGCAAGAGCCGCGTGCCCCGGGGATGCTGGAGCAGCCGCTCGACCACCTGATCGACGCTCTGGCTCCCCACCGGCGTGCCGCAATCAGGGCAGTGCATCACGCCGAGCCGGGCGGCGAGCACCCGGAAGAAGTCGTACATCTCGGTGAGCGTGCCGACGGTGCTGCGGGGCGTGCCGCCGCCTCCCCGCTGCTCGATCGCCACGGCCGGGGCGAGCCCCTCGATCCGCTCAAACAGCGGCTTGGGCACCTGCCCCACGAACTGCCGGGCGTAGGGTGAGAGGCTCTCGACATACCGCCGCTGCCCTTCGGCGTAGAGCGTGTCGAAGGCGAGCGACGTCTTGCCGCTGCCACTGGGCCCGCAGCAGACGGTCATCGCCCCGCGGGGGATGTCGGCGTCGACGTGTTTCAAGTTGTGGAGGGCCGCCCCGCGGACGGTGATCGCCGGCGGACCGGGATCGATCGATCGCTTGCCGACCGTGGCGAGCATCGTCGCGATGGCCGCGGCCGGATCGGCCACCTTCTTCCGCCGCACCGCGGGCTTCCGCTTTTTCGCCCGGGTCTTGTCGGCGGCCAAGAGCGGGGCCAGGGCCCGGCCGGTGAGCGATGCCTTTGAGCGGGCCACCTGCTCGGGCGTGCCCTCGGCCACGATCCGCCCGCCCCCGGCCCCGCCCTCGGGCCCGAGGTCGATCACCCAGTCAGACCGTTTGACCACGTCGAGGTTGTGCTCGCCCACGAGCACGGTGTTGCCCGCCTCGACGAGCCGCTCGAGCACGGTGAGCAGCTGCCGCACATCGGCCATGTGGAGGCCGGTCGTCGGCTCGTCGAGAATGTAGAGCGTCTGGCCGGTGGACCGCTTGGCGAGCTCGCGGGAGAGCTTCACCCGCTGGGCCTCGCCGCCGGAGAGCGTCGGCGAGGGCTGGCCGAGGTGGAGATAGTCGAGGCCGACGTCGTGGAGCGTCTGGAGTTTTCTCGCGATGTCGGGGGCGTCGGCGAAGAGCTCGAGGGCCTCGCCCACCTCCATGTTCAAGAGTTCGGCGACGTTCTTCCCCTTCCAGCGGACCTCAAGCGTGTCCTTGGCAAACCGCGTGCCGCCGCAGACGTCGCAGGTCACCCACACATCGGCCAGAAAGTCCATGTCGAGCCGCACCGAGCCGTTGCCCTCGCAGGCTTCGCAGCGGCCGCCGGCGACGTTGAAGCTGAACCGCCCCGCCTTCCAGCCCCGCTTCTTCGCCTCGGGCAGCATCGTGAACAGAGCCCGGATGTCGTCCCAAACCTTGACGTAGGTGGCCGGGTTGCTCCGCGGCGTCCGCCCGATCGGTGACTGGTCGATCACGATCACCTTGTCGATCGCCTCGGCCCCTTCGATCCCCCGAAACTCGCCCGGCACCGCCGCCTCGCTGCCGAGCAGCTGCCGCAGGGCCGGCTCGAGCACGTCGCCCACCAGCGAGCTCTTGCCGCTGCCCGACACGCCCGTCACGCAGACCAAGAGCCCGAGCGGAATCTCGACGTCGATCCCCTGGAGATTGTTGTGCGTGACACCGCGGAGCGTGAGCCGGGCGTCGCTCCGCTTCCGCCGCTCGGCCGGCACGGCGATCGCATCGCGGCCGGAGAGAAACGCTCCGGTGATGCTCTCGGCCGCCTTCTCGATCTCGCCCGGCGGGCCGATGGCGACGACCTCGCCCCCCCGCTTGCCCGGGCCGGGGCCGAAGTCGACCACCCAGTCGGCCGCCCGGATCGTGTCTTCGTCGTGCT
>CAYRNG010000395.1:0-1692 GCA_964425395.1 uncultured Candidatus Kuenenia sp.
TCGATGACGAGCCCTTCCAACCCCAGACCGCCGAGACTACGAGCCTTGCCTAGAGCCCGCAGATTTCGCAGGCGGGAGAATAGCATTTCCTGGGGGGGATGCAAGGCTGGAGAAAAGGGGCCGCAGCTCTTTTCGGCCGCAAAAAGGGGAGGCGGCTCTATACAGCCCGCGGCCGAAAAGAGCTGCGTCCCCTTTTCTAACCTCGGGCGGCCGGGGCGGCGAGCCGCTGCAGGGCGAAGCGGTTTCCTCTTGGCTCACGCGGCGGCGAGGGCCGTCCACCCGCCGCCGGGGCGGTAGCGGTGCCAGCCGCCGTCCTCGGGATCGTAGGCCACGAGGTGCACCCAGCGGTTGTCGTAGAAGTGGCGGAGGATCTCGTGCTTGGCCACGAGGGCGTCGATCCGGCCGCGGGGGGCCTCGATCACGGTGAGCAGCCGAAGCGGCTCGTGGTAGGGCATCTCGCCGCTGAGCACGGTCTGGGTGGGGAGGCCCGCCTGGAGATCGCTCCAGGCGCCCATCATCACCCCGATCCGGCCCACCACGTTGTGGTAGACCTTGCTCCCCGCGCCGCTGATCAGCGGATCGGCAGCCGAGAAGTAGTGCTCCATGTTGATCCACTGGGCCACCGCCTGGGGGGCCGTGAGGAGCACCTCCAGGAGGTTGTTCTCCGGGTCTTCCCGGTAGTCGTAGGAATGGAGAAAGGTCCGGCCGCGGAGGTCGAGCCCGCGGGTCAGCGCCCGCCGGCCGATGATGAAGGCGGCGTTGCCAGCCAGCCCCCACTCGGGCCGCACCTGGCTCCAGTCCACGCTCCGGCGGAGGACGATCGTGGCCGCCCGGCGGCGGTCGATCTCGCCGGCCGAGAGCAGTTCGGCCACGTCGGGCAAGGTCCGGCACCGCTCCTGGGCATTGAGCTCGGTGGCCCGGGCGAGGTCGGCCCGCAGCCGGGCCAGGTCGTCGCGGTGGGAGGGGGGCACGTCCTCGACGTCCTCGATCGAGATCTCGTCGGTCGTCGTGTCCATCTGGCCGGCCAGAAACCAGGTGTCGGCCGGGATCTCGAGGCCCGCCGCGCAGAGCCGCGACCTGACGGCCGGGTTGTTGGCCATGCCCGCGAGGGTGCGGGCGTTGCCGCGGCCCTCGTTGCCGCCGCAGGCCCCGCAGTCGAGGGCCGCGGAGAAGGGGTTGTTGTCGGTCGTGCTGCCGTGGCCGCAGAACAGCACGAGCCGAGCGAAATTCGCGGTCAGGCCCATCATCTTGAAGGCCAAAGTCACGGTGGCCACCTGCTCGTCGAGCGTGTAGCCGATCCGCTCGATCGATCCGGTGTCGTGGGCGTGCTCGTGGGCGAGCGGCGCAAGGGCCCCCGGCTCGGCGGGCGGCTCGACCGTCACGGTCGTCTCGATCGGGGGCACGAGAAATCGCTTGAGGCCTTTGAGCCAGCCCGCATAGAGCAAGGGCGCGAGCGTCTTGCCCACGATCGGCAGGCCGTAGAACCAGCCCAGCGACTCGACCGTGATGTAGGGGGTGACCACGTTTTCCTTGAGGTCGTGGAGCAGCTCGTGGCCGGCGTGGAGGAGGGCCGCGCCGCGGCGGTTGGCCGCCACGGCCGGGCTGCTCGGAATCCTGGGCACCTCGCAGACCCGGTTCTTGGCCGCCACGATCACCGGATACTGCTCGGTGTCGTAGTGGCGGCCCCAGGCC
>CAYRNG010000396.1:0-3654 GCA_964425395.1 uncultured Candidatus Kuenenia sp.
GGAGCGGCCTCCCGGGTGTTCGCCGCCTCGCGGACGCTCTCCAAGAGCCAGCCATCGGCATGCCGGACGGCCACGGCCGAGAACCGGCTGCCGGCCACCTCGCCGTCGGCGTAGGCCACCCGCGAGATGCCGTCGATCACGGCCACGTCGTCTCGCAGCGGCCGGATCGCCGCTACGTCAATGTCGATCGTGGCCCCCGGATCGACCGCGAACAGGCCGGCGAACACCGCCTCCACGGCGTCGCGACCGCTGGTCAGCTCACCGCTGTCGAGGTTGAGGTTCTCGCCGGCCGGCGCCCAGTGGGCCGCCACCGCCGCGGCGTCGTGCCGGTTGAAGGCCCGCAGGTAGCCGGCGAAGAGGTCTCGAATTTCGGCGACCACGGGGCCGGCCACCGGGTTGGCCACGGCAGCCGGCAGGGCCGCCGGCTCTTCGGCCGCCACCAGCCGCACGCTGCCGCCGGCACCGGTGGCCAGCATCGCCGGCAGGGGCACGATCGTGGGGGCCATCGTGGTCGGCACCTCGAGGCGACTGGGGTCGGCAGCCGGGATGTCGGCCAGCCGAAACGGCCGGCGGGGCGGAATCACGTCCGGCACCAGCCCAGCCGGATGCCGGCGGGGATCAGCCGAGGTGGTGGCGGCCGGCAACTCCGGCTCCACGGCCAGCGACTTGAGCCTGGCCGTCGGCCGGCCGCCGTCGGGGCTGCAGCCGGCGAGCAGCGCGAGGCAGATGAGCGGCAGGGCGAAAGCGTTGGGGTGCGGCACGGAACAAGCCCTCCATAGTTAAGTTCGTGACGAGCCGCGGCCGGCCGTCCTCAGGCCATCCACCGCGAGTCATGATCCTACCCGCCTGCCTGCCGACCGCCCAGCGGCAGGGGCCGCTGCAAGGGGCCGCTTACTCCTTGCCGACCGTCACGCCCGGAAAGTCATCGGTCCGGAAGGGCGTCAGCGGCAGCCCGGCCCCGGAAAACATGTTGCAGACCGGATTGTCCGCCCAGGCGTAACGGACTGCCACCGGCTCGGCGACGGCATCGCTCCAGACGGTGATCCGCCCGTCCTTTCCGATGGCCGCCCGGGCCGGCACGAACTTCCGATCGGCCCCGGCGATCGTGAAGCCCCGCGGCTCGGCCACGTCGAAGGGCCGCCAGCCCCCCGCCACGTCGGAAAATGACAGCACCATCTTGCTGCCATCCCGCTCGGCGGCGGAAAAGCGGGGGCTGCGGCTGGCGATGCCGGGCTGCCCGTAGGTCTCGGCCAGGGCCCAGCGGGCCAGCCGCTTGGCCACATCCTGCTTGTTTCTGGGATGGATGTCCTTGCCTTCCCCGAGGTCGATGATCACGGCCTGGCCGGTGTTGGGCAGGGCGTCGAGGGTCATGGTCTGGGCCTCCCGGAGTTCGGCCCAGTCGCTCTCGCCCGGCTCGGCCTGCTCGGCCTTGTAGTCGGCCAACTGGACCCAATAGAAGGGGAAGTCTTTGTTGTCGGCCATGTTCCACTCCTCCCGCCACGACTGGATCATGAAGGGAAAGAGGGTCCGGTATTGGTGGGCCCGACCGGCGTTCGACTCCCCCTGGTACCAGATCACGCCCCGGATCCCGTAGCCGATCGAGGGGGTGAGCACGCCGGCGTGGATGTTGCCCGGCCGCTGGTTGCCCTTCATCTGGTTGTCGTTCGGCTTCTCGCCCTCGAGCTTCGTCCAGCGGTCGTGGATCGCCTTGAGCGTGGGATGGCCGGCGATCTTGTCCCGCTGCACCCAGGCATCGGCGGCGCTACCCCCCCAGGCGTTGTTGATCAGGCCCACCGGCACGCCGAGCGTCCGGTGGAGCTGGCGGCCGAAGAAGTAGCCGACGGCCGAGAAGTCGCCGACGGTGGCGGGGGAGCAGACCTGCCACTTGCCGGTGAAGTTCTCCTGCGGCTCCTGGGTGCCGACCCGGGGCACCGAGAGCAGCCGGATTGCGGGGAAGCTGGCGGCCGCCTTCTCGAGGTCGGCATCGTTGGCTTGGTTCACCGACCATTGCATGTTGGATTGCCCGGAGCAGATCCAGACCTCCCCGATGAGGACGTCGTTGAAGACCAGCTCGCTCGGGCCCGCGGCTGACGAGCCCTTGATGACGAGGCTGTGGGGGCCGCCGTATTCGGCGATCGGCTCGAGCCGCACTTCCCAGGTGCCGTCGGCGGCGGATCGGGTGGCCTTGGTCTGCCCGGCGATCGCCACGCTCACCTCCTCGCCCGGCTCGGCCCGCCCCCAGATCCGGTTGGCGATGCCCTGCTGGAGCACCATGTGGTCGCCGAACATGTTGTTGACGGTGACCGCGGCCAGGGCCGGATGGCTCCAGCCGATCAGACAGGCCACGATGGCGGGACGCAGGAACTTCATGGGAAGGGGGCCGCCTATCGGCGGTCTCTCGGGTTGAAAATCCATATTCTCAGCATCATTTGTACATTTTCAAGCCAACCAAACCGGCCATTTTTTCAATACTGGCCGCGGCCGACGGCCAGAAAAACCCACCCCAAATGGGGGTGTTTTTTCAGGCTCTTGAAATTACGAGATGCCAGACCCTTGCAAGCCGATTTACTCGACGTAACCTATCCATCTTAACAGGCGGTCGAGTTGTTCGGCCGTCGCAAGAGAAAGGTTCTCTTCGACCGGCCGAGATTCGGGTGCGATCGAGATCAACCTGCTCGTCTTTCGTGGTTCCTGTTTTTTCCCTTGGAGGTTCGCGTGATTCGTAAAGTTTTGACTTTCGTCATGCCGGCCGTCGCCGTCTTCGCCATGTGCTCGAGCACGTGGGCGAAGGACTGCGGTGGTTGTGCTGGCGGTGGTGATAGCGCCGTGGTGAGCGGCGATTGTGGCGGTTGTGGTGAGTCCGGTTCCGCCTGCGGCGGCACCCGGACGGTGTACCAGCGGCAGATGGTGACCGAGATGAAGACGGTCACGAGCACGGAGTACACCACGGAGACCCGCGAGCGGACCACCACGGTCATGAAGCGGGTTCCCAAGACCGAGGAGCGGACCCGCACGGTCACCGTGATGGTTCCCGAGACCCGGACCAAGACCGTGAATTACACGGTCAACCGGAATGTCACGGAGACCAAGACGGCTGAGTACACCGTGCAGGTTCCCTACACCGAGCAGGTCGAGCAGACCTACACGGTGAGCGTGCCGGTGCAGGAGGAGAAGACCTCCACCTACACCGTCATGGTGCCCTACACCGAGGAGAAGGTCTCGACCTACTCCGTGAGCGTGCCCTACACCGAGCAGGTCGAGCAGACCTACACGGTGAACGTGCCCTACACCGAGGAGATGACCGGCAGCCGGACCGTGCAGAAGCGCGTCCCGGTCCAGTCGTCGAAGACGGTGCAGGTCCGCGGTGGGTCGTGGCAGACCGAGCAGTACACGGTCGGCGGCGGCGTTGACGCCAACGGCTGCCCGTGCCCTGAGAAGGTCTGCTGCAAGCGGGTCTGGGTGCCCACCTGCGAGACGAAGGAAGTTCCCGTGACCACCTACGAGTGCGTCACCGAGGAGGTTCCCTACTCCTACACGGTCACCAAGTGCCGCCCCGAGCAGCGCTCGCGGATGGTCAACGTGACGAAGTATCGTTCCGAGGAGCGGACCCGGACCTACACGGTCTCGAAGTGCCGTCCCGAGGAGCGGACCCGC
>CAYRNG010000397.1:0-2177 GCA_964425395.1 uncultured Candidatus Kuenenia sp.
TGGCGTTTTTCCGGGTAAAATGCCAACTATGTTTACGCGTAGGTTCCCAACCCCAGACCGGTCCTTTTTTCTGTTCGGGCCGCGCGGCACCGGAAAATCGACGTGGATTGGCACGGCCATCGAGGCGAGCGCGAGGTATGACCTGCTCGAGGTCGCCGAGTCGATCCGCCTGGCTGCCGACCCCGGGCTGCTTGCCCGCGAGACCTCTCACGTGCCCGCCGGGGGGTGGGTGGCGATCGACGAGATTCAGAAGGTGCCGGCACTTCTCGATGAGGTGCATCGGCTGATCGAGACGCGGCGGCTGCGGTTCGTGCTGTCAGGTTCGAGTGCCCGCAAACTGCGGCGGGGGGGCACGAACCTGCTCGCCGGCCGGGCCGACATGCGGCGGCTTTACCCGCTCGTCTCGGCGGAGCTGGGTTCGAGCGTGGACATCAACCGGATGATCGAATATGGCTCGCTCCCCTTGGCGGTCACCGGCAGCGACCCGAAGGCGTTCTTGAAAAGCTATGCCCTGGCCTATCTGCAGGAGGAGATTCGGGCTGAGGCGCTGACCCGGAATCTCGGCGGCTTCACCCGATTTCTCGAAGTGGCAGCCCGGCAGAACGCGCAGGTCACCAATGCGGCCGGGATCGCGCGTGATGTCGGTGTCAGTCGCCAATCAGTGCAGAACTGGTTTGCGATCCTCATTGACACGCTGCTCGGATCGTGGCTGCCTGCCTGGAAGCTCAAGCGAGCCACGAAGCAGGTCGCGCATCCGAAGTTTTATCTGTTTGACAGCGGGGTCGTGCGGGCCCTCTCGGGGCGACTGCCCTATCCCGCCTCTCCCGAGGAACGGGGTGGCCTGCTCGAGACGCTCGTCCACAACGAACTCTCTGCCTATCTGGAATACAGCGGGCTCGGGTATCCGCTTTTTTTCTGGCGGACACCCGATGGCGTGGAAGTCGATTTTCTGTGCGAAACGGCCTCGGGCTATACGGCGATCGAGGTCAAGGCGGCGACTGGTTGACGGTCGGCCGCGAGCCGCGGGCCGCTGCGGTTGTCCTCCGAGCTGGGCCCAAAAAAAGTGCGGTGTTTCGGGGTCTATCTGGGGAGCCGGGAGGCCGTCTACGAGCCCTGTCGCGTGCTGCCAGTGGCCGATTTTCTCCGCCGGCTCTGGGCGGGCGAGATCGTGGGATGACGTGGGGAAGCCAGGCAGCCCCGCCCGCCCGCTCGCCGGGCCGCCCAAAGCCGGCCGGCCGTTTGTCAGCGGTCGTCGACGGTGACCGCGGTCCGCGGGGCGGGAGCGGGCTCTTCGAGCCAGGCTAGGTTGAAGCGGTAGTGGAGGCGGCTCGAGATCAGGTGGATCACGCCGTCGGGCGACTGCGTCGCCGCCAGGTAGCCGGCCGGCTCGGCGACCGTGGGCGAGGCGGCGAAGCTGCCGGTGTGAGCTCCGCCGGCGTAGGTGCCGCTGCCGGGCGTGAGCAGTTCGCGGACGGGCCCTCGCCGCCGGGCGTGGCGTCACAGGCGAGCACGAGCGTGCCGTCCTTCATCCGAATCGGGCCGGCAATCACCTGGTGTCGCTTCACGGAGGCGGCCCCCGACGAGATCGGCCGGGCCACGCTCCAGCTGACACCGTTGTCGGTGCTGGTACGGAGGAGGAGGGCCAGCCGGCTCCAGCCGAGGGCCAGCTCTGGGGCCATGCCGTTGAAGTGGTAGATCGTGCCCTGGCCGTCGTGGAGGATTGCCGAGCCGTGCATGTTGCGGTCCGCCGCCTTGAAGAACTCGCTGGAGGGATCCCAGGCGGCGCCGCCGGCCCGCAGCCGGCTGGCCAGAACGGTGAGCAGCGGATCCTGCTCCCCCTTGGTCGTGTACCAGATGGCGAGCAGGCCGGAGGCCGACAAACCGGTGCGGGCACGAGCGGGCATGGGGATTCCTCACGGTGGGTGGACCGGCAGCCGATGACTTTCCGCGAGTCTTCCCGGTTCCATTGCCGGCGACCATACACGCCCATGCCGCACATCTGTCGCCGACGGTACCGCCTGCGTGGAACGCCCGGCATCCAAACCGCCCGCGGCCGTCGGCTCAGACCCACAAATCCGCGGCGATGGCGGCCAGGAGCACGAGGCCGATGGCGGCGTTGGCCGTGAAGAAGGCCTGGTTCACCCGGGAGAGGTCGTCGGGCCGGACGAGGGCGTGCT
>CAYRNG010000398.1:0-7960 GCA_964425395.1 uncultured Candidatus Kuenenia sp.
ACCTGGCGGCTCGTCACCCGCGGCCCCGACGGCGAACTCGTGATCCACGACTTCGACTCGCCCGAGGCTCTCCTCAAGACCCACCTCCAGATCGGTGCCGACGACTGCTCGACCGACCTCGACCTCCGCGGCGCCCCGGTCTTCCGGGAGCTGATCGGGCCGATGCCGGAGGGCCGCACGGTCGTCCGCTACGAGACCCCCGAGGTGTTCGAGGCGCTCACCAAGGAGTGGGCGATGCCCAAGCCCCCCCGCCGCCGCCGGCGGAAGTCCGACGCCGCCGAGCCGCAGGCGAGCGATGGCTGACACGATCTTCGGGAAGATCATCCGTGGCGAGGTGCCGGCCCGGATCATCCACGACGACGATCGCTGCCTCGCCTTCCACGACGTCGCGCCGCAGGCGCCGGTGCACGTGTTGGTGATCCCCAAGCAGCCGATCCCCTCGCTGGCCGCGGCCACCGCCGCCGACGCCGGCCTGCTCGGCCACCTGGTGGTGGTGGCCACCGAGTTGGCCCGCACGCTGGGGCTGGCCGACGGCTACCGGCTGGTGGTCAACTGTGGGGCTGATGGCGGCCAGTCGGTGGATCACCTCCACGTCCACCTGCTCGGCGGCCGGCAGCTAAGCTGGCCCCCGGGCTGACACCGGCCGGCCCCGGTGGCGGAACCACGAGGTCGCCCGCCTCGGCCCAGCCGCCCCCCGAGCCACGCTTCTCATGTCCCAGTCTTCCGTGCCGCCCGGCGGGATCCTCGTGGTCACGATCGACCGGCTGCCGGGCTGGATGCTCTCGGCCTTCGGCTGCAGCTGGGTGGCCACGCCCGCCCTCGACGCGCTCGCCGGCCGCGGCCTGTGCTGCGACCGCCTGCTGGCCACCACCAGCGATCCCCAGGCCACCCTCGCGGCCTTGGCCGGCGGCGACTCGGCCGCCGGCCGTGCCTGGCCGCTCTTCGACGCCGCCGCGGCCGCCGGCTGGCCGGCCCTGCTCGTCACCGACGACGCGTCGCTGGCCACGGCCCCCCCTCCGGCCGTGACGGTCCGCCACGTGCCGGCCGTGGCGGCGACCATGCCGGCCGACGCAGCCGCCGAGACCAGCCTGGCCCGGCTGTTTGCGACGGCCGCCGACGCGGTCGCATCCCCCGGGCCGGTCGCCCCACGACTTCTCTGGTGCCACGCCACGAGCCTCGGCACCGTCTGGGATGCGCCGCTGCTCTACCGGGAACGCTACGTCGATCCTGAGGATCCCCCGCCCCCCGCCGGGGCCGCCCTTCCGGCGTTCGCGGTCGATGCGGCCACCGATCCCGATCTGGTGATGGGCGTCCGCCAGGTGATGGCCGGCCAGTTGACGCTGCTCGACGAGTGCCTGGGCCGGCTCGTGGCGGCCGTAGGCGAACGCGAGCCGGCCTGGACGATCCTCGTGGCCGGCGTGCGGGGCCTGCCGCTGGGGCTGCACGGCCGCGTGGGCACCGCCCCGCTGCTCCCCTACGGCGAACTCGTGCAGCTGCCGGCCGTGCTCGTCGATCACCGGGGCCGGATGGCGGCCCAGCGGTACGGCGGCCTGCTCATCGCCGCCGACCTCGGGGCCACGCTCGGCGAGCTGATCCCAGGGCCGTCCACGACGGCTGAATCGCTCCCGGCCTGCGATCCGCGACAGGGCCGGAGCCTGACGCCGCTCCTCGACCGCTGGCAGGGTCCCGACCGCGACCGCGTGATCTGCACGACGGCGACGGGCACCGCCGCGGCCACGCCCGCCTGGCACCTCGTGCTGCCGGCCGACGCAGGCCAGCCGCAGGTGTTCGCCAAGCCCGACGACCACTTCGAACTCTCTGACGTGGCCGACCGCGCTCCGGCGGTCGCCGAGGAACTTGCCAGCCTCGCTCGCGCCGACCCGCAGGCCGCCTGGACCACGCCCCTCTCCGCAGCCGCCCGAAACGGGTAGCAGGGGGGAATTGGGGGTCGTGCCGTGTGGAGGGCGGGGTGAGGGTCGCCGACCCGCAGGGGACTGTCCCCGCTTCGGGGACTGTCCCCTTTTAGATGCCGAAGGGGGACAGTCCCCGCGGCGGGGACTGTCCCCGGGCGAGCGTCCGGCGAGATGGCACGGGCAACCCCGACCCACGGGGGAGCGTCATCCGGCTGACTTTTGCGGGGAAACACGCTTTGCCGCGGGTCGGCCGGGCCGCTACCATTCGCCCCCCGCAGCCCCCAGTTCCGCCCGAACCCCGCCGTCGGCGGCCGCCGAGATCGCATGCCCGCGTCGCACGTCGCCCGCCGCTTGATCGCCCTCCTGGCCCTGGGCCTGGCGGTGCCGGCTGTCCTATCGCCCGCCGCCACGGCCGAGCCGGGGCGGCCGGTGAGCATTCGCGTCCGCTGGGGAGGGGGCACGCCCCAGGCGTGGAGCGGCCAGATCGAGCTTCTGCCGGGCGGAGGCGGTCTCCGCGTGCCCGTCGAGTGGCGGAGCCTCTCCGGGGAGCGGGACGCCGCAGCCCTGGCCCACGATGACGACGGCAAGATCGTGGTCCACCAGCCGCGGCCGATCGCCAACGATGGCGTCGAGCTTTCGATTCGCGACTGGCCCACGGCCCGGCTGTCGGTCGCGGTCGGTCCGGCCGCCACCGGTGGCACCGCCGCCACCCTCGAAGTGCCGGTGGCCGAGATCCTCGCCGGCCCCGTCCAACGGCAGCTCGACAACGAGGGCAACCGGCTGGTCATCGAACCGGTCGCCGACACCCTGTTGCACGTCGAGTTTGCGACGCCGATCGGCCTCTCGGCCGCCACGGTCGGCGACACGCTCCGCCGGCCGGGCGACACCGTCCGGATGCGGGTGACGCCGCTGCTCCTCATAAAGCCCCCCGTCGGCGATGTGGAACTGCGGCTGCGGCTCTCGCCGGCCCGGCAAGACACGGTGCTCCAGTCGCGGGTGATTCCCCTCGAAGCCTCAGCGCCGGGAGCCGAGCCGGGGGCCGGAGCGGGGGTCGGCCCGGTGCCCACCGTCTTCGCCCCGGTGGAGAGCGACCTCACCCTGCCGGCCGAGGAAGGGGCCTACGACCTCGTGCTCGAGGCGGTGGAGCGACGCGGCCTCCGCTGGAACCGGCAGCTGGCCAGCCGGCGGTTGCAGCTGGTGGCGATCGCCGACGACGAGCCGCCGGCACCCGCTGCCGAGCCCTGGAAGATCGTCTACGAGCTCGATCCGGGCAGCCCGCGGCTCCACGAGCGGCTCCGGCGGATGCCCACGCGGGGCCTGCCGGGCATTCCCCGCCCCTCGATGCCGCTGCCGACGATGCCGCTGCCGAGCCTGTCGCGGCCCAGCCTGCCCCGGATGCCGGAGATGCAGCTGCCGAACGTCAATCTTCCCGCCGTGCCTCTGCCGAGCGTGAATCTGCCGAACGTGAACATGCCTTCGATGAGTCTGCCGAATGTCTCGGCGCTCGTGCCGCGGCTCGGCGGGCTGTTGGCGACGGGCCACTCCACGGTCATGCCTCATGCCCTCGGGCCCATGCTCAGCCTGCCGCCGGCCACCGGCCCGGCCCGGCCCTCCTGGGAGGCGATCGTGGTGCCCGTCGGCCGGCCCGGCGTGCCCCATGTGGTGGAGATCGACTATCCGACCGACCAAGAGGCCACGCTCGGCGTCTGCGTGCTCGAGGCCGACGCCACGGGCACCGCTGTCGAGGTTCGCCATGCCGGTGGCGTCGAGGTGGCCGCCTCTCGGTTCGACGGGCCGGCCCGCCTGGGCACCCACCGATTCGTGTTCTGGCCCACGACCCGGCAGCCGCTGGTGGTGATCGCCAATCCGCTTGCGGCCACGCCGGCCCTCGTGGGCCACGTGCGGGTGCTGGCCGGCCCCGCCAGCCTCCCGCGGGCGACGCTTCCTGCGGCCGCCCGTCGGGCCAGCACCCCCCGGCAGACCCTGGGACTCCTGCCTGCGGCCGACCTGACCACGCGGTTCGGCGGCCCGGGCCCGATCGCGACCGACGGGGGCCGGCCGGGCAGCGACTGGGTCGCGCACCTGGCGGCCATCGACCACTCCGCCGAGTCGCTTCTCGCCCACGGGCTCGCCGGCGGGCTGGTCACCGTCTACTCAGGCGGTGTGGCGGCCTGGCCGAGCCGCCTGACCCGCACCGCCCCCGGCTGGCCGACTGGCGACGCGGCGGCCCGCCCCGACCACGATCTCCTGGCCGCCACCGCCCGGGTCTACACGCGGGCGGGGCTTGTGTTCATGCCCGGGCTCTCGTTCGACGCGGCCGTGCCGGCGCTCGAAACCTTGCGGGCCGGCCCCGACTCCGCCGGCATCGCTTGCCTGGGGGGCGACGGCCGGTCCCGCCGGCTGCCCGGCGGCGTGCACTACAACATCCTCGACCCGCGGGTGCAGCGAGCGGTCGAGGAGATCGTGGCCGAGGCGGCCCGCCGGCTGCCGGCCGCGCCGGGCGTGGCGGGCCTGGCGATCATGCTGCCGCACGACGGCTGGCTGCACCTGCCCGGCGTCGCCTGGGGCCTCGACGACGCCACGTTCCCGCGGTTCCTCGAGGCGATCGGCGGCACGGATGAGGATCGCAGTGATGAGCGGTTCGCCGCCCGGGCCCGGCTGGTGAGCGGCAGCCTGCGGGAGGAGTGGCTCGCTTGGCGGTCGGGCCAGGTGGCCGCCTTCCACGCCCGGCTGGCCGCCGCGGTCGCCGGCGAGGGTGATCGGCGGTTGTTTCTCGTGCCCACGACCCTGTTCAGCTCCGGTGACCTTGCCCGCCGCTTCCGCCCCGAAGGAGGCGGCACTGCGGCGTCCGCCGACCTGCTCCGGGAAATCGGCCTGGCCGTTCCGCCCCCGGCCGCAGGCGGCCGCAGCCGGATCGTGCTCGTGCCCCCGCGGGTACACGCCGCCGGCGTGCCTCTGGCCGACCGCTCCACCGTGGCGGCGGCGAATCAGGCGGCGGCCGTGGCCGCGGCAGGCACGTCGGCCGCCGCCCTCCTGGCCCGGCCGTTGGCCGTGAACTTCGGCGAGGTCATTCCTCACGGTCCCTTCCCCTCCGCCTCCCTCCGCGGCCCCTGCCCGCTTGCGATCGCCCCGGCCACCGCCGCGGGTGAGCTGCTCCTGGCCGCCGCGGTGGCGGCCAACGACGTGGAACTGCTGTTCGACATGCTCCCGCCGCTGGCGGCCCCCCCCTTCGACGCGACCGTGCCGCGGGGCCACGAGCCGCTGCCGGCGGTGCCGCTGGAGCCGGTCGTCGGCGTGCCAGAGCCGCTCGTGGTTCGCAGCCGGGTCGAGGGGGGTGTCACCTGGGTCGAGCTCGTGAACCCCGGGGCCGCAGCGCTCGAGGCCACGATCGCACTCGACGGCTCGGCGACCGCCGTCACCGACGCAGCCAGCGGTGCGAAAGTGCCCCTCTCCGCCGGCCGGGTGACCGTGCCGCTGGCGGGCCGGAGCGTGCGGCCGCTGGCGATCGACGGGGCCTCTCGGATCGCGGCGGTGCAGGTCGGCTACGACGACGCCACCCGCCGGGAGCTGGCCTCGGCCATCGAGCGGCTCCGGCTCCGGCTGGGCGTGCTCACCACCCCGCAGCCGCTCGACGTGCTCGACAATCCCGGCTTCGAGATCGGCCTGGCCAACGCCCTGCCGGCCCAAGCGGGCCCGGCGGTGACCGGCTGGGAGCTCTTGCAGCCGCGGCGGGGCTCGCTGGAACTGGTGCCCGGCCGGCCCGAGGCGGGCGCCGCCGGCGGCCGAGCGGTCGAGTTCGCCTCCCGCAACGGCCTGGCGACGCTCAGGAGCAATCCCTTCCCCGCCCCGAAGACGGGCCGAATCAGCGTGGCGGCCTGGCTGCGGCTCAGGCCGGGCGAGCCGCAGCCCCCCCTGCGGATCGCGATCGAGGGGCTGGAGGAGGGCCGCGAATACTACCGCTTCGCCGCGGTGGGGGGCCTGGCCGGCGGCCGCCCCCTGACGGGCGAGTGGTCGCAGTTCGTGCTTCAGATCGACGACCTCGATGCCGGCACGGTCGAGTCGCTGCGGGTCAGGTTCGACCTGCTCGGCCCGGGGAGCGTGCAGCTCGACGACGTGCGGGTCTTTGACCTCGCCTTCGACGAAGACCAGCGAAACCAGATCGCCCAGACCCTGGCCCGCATCGATCACCGGGCCAAGGGAGGCGAGCTCGGCGCCGCCCTGCTCGAGCTCGACGGGCACTGGCCCGCCTTCCTCGAGGCCTTCGTGAGCGAGGCGGCGGTGGCGGCCCTGACGAGCGAGGCGGCCGCCGAGCCGGAGGCGAAGCCGCTCTGGCCCGGCCGGCGGCAGGGGGGCGGCGAGCGTCGCTGGGGCTGGTGGTGAGCCTGACGGCTGGCAGAGGGCGGTGGCCAGACCGTTGACCGATTGAAAGGCAAGCCGATAGAGTCTGGCGTGTCGTTGATTGCCCCGCCTCGCCTCACCTGCTTCGGAGCCCCATGTCGTCTTCGCCTGCCCCGGCCCCAGCCGCCCCCGCCTCCCGCCTCGAGAGCCTCGTTCGGATCGGTGAAACCCACGTCGGCCGGGGGGTGTTTGCCCGCCGCCGGCTCAAGGCCGACATGGTGCTCGGCGAGATCCGGGGGGAGATCCTCGCCGACCACCCCGAAGACTCGAGCTACGTGATGGAGCTCCCCAGCGAGAAGCTCCTCGAGCCGGCCGCCCCGCTGCGGTTCGTGAACCACAGCTGCGACCCCAACTGCGAGATCTTCTACTGGGAGGCCGAGCCGGGCGAGCCCCAGGAAGACCGCCTCTGGCTGCAGACGATCCGGCCCTTGGAGGCGGGCGAGGAGCTGTTGATCGACTATTCCTGGCCGGCCGACGCCGCGATCCCCTGCCGCTGCGGGGCGGCGATCTGCCGCGGCTGGATCTGCGACCCGGCCGAGTTGCACCTCGTCCAGGGGTCAACCGGGCAGCAGGCTGGTTGACGACGCGCCCCGTAGCGGCGGGATTATTATCCCGCCGGCCAGTTGACGACGCCCTGCTGCCCGCGGGTAGCAAACCCGCGGCTACGTTCGCCAACACGCCCCGCGACCCCGATCGGCAAAACCCCCGCCCCGTAGCGGCGGGATTATTATCCCGCCGGCCGGTTGGCGCCGCGTCCTGTAGCGGCGGGATTATTATCCCGCCGGCCGGTTGGCGCCGCGTTTGAAGTGCCGCCGGTTCCGGTTGGCTACGCCCCGCTGTCCGACGGGTTGAACAGGCTTTGCCTGCCCGCAGGGTCAACCCGCGGCTACGTTCGGCATGTGCCTACGTCGCAGCGACCGCAGCGGCGAGCTCTTCGACCGCCTGCACGATCTGGTCTTCGGTGTGCTCGCAGGTGAGGAAGAACCGCACCCGGGCGGCCGACTCGCGGACGGCCGGATAGAGGATCGGCCGAGCGTTGATGCCCCGCTCGAGGAGCCGCTGCGAGACGAGCATCGCCCGCTGGGAGCTGCCCAGAATGATCGGGATCACCGGCGTGTCGCCGCTTTCGCCGGTGTCGAGGCCCGAGTCGATGGCGAGCTTGAGAAACAGCTCCGACCGCTCCCGGAGCCGCGTCACCCGCCAGGGCTCACGGCGGATCACCCGCACCGCCTCGAGGGCCGCCGCGGTGTTCGGCGGCGAGCAGGCGGTCGAGAACACGAAGGCGGGCGTGGTGTAGCCGAGGTAGTCGATCAGCCGCCGGCTGCCGGCGAGGTAGCCGCCCCCGGACCCGAGCGCCTTGCTGATGGTGCCCATCCAGAGGTCGCCCTCGGCCGGATCGACCCCGAAGAAATCGCAGATCCCGCGGCCCTCGGGCCCCATTGTGCCGAGCGAGTGGGCCTCGTCCACGTATAGGAAGGCGTCGTATTCCCGCTTCAGCTCCAGAAACCGCGGCAGGTCGGGGTAGTCGCCGTCCATGCTGTAGACCCCCTCGAGCGCCACCACGACGTGGCGGTAGCGGCCGCGGAGGTCGCGGAGCAGGCCGGCGAGCTGGTCGGGGTCGTTGTGGCGAAACGACCGCTTGCCCGCGG
>CAYRNG010000399.1:0-5909 GCA_964425395.1 uncultured Candidatus Kuenenia sp.
TCGAGCCGCGGGTCTTGCCGAGGGCGTCGAGCTCGTCGATGAAGATGATGCAGGGGGCCTTGGCGGCGGCCTGCTGGAACATGTCGCGGACCCGGGCCGCCCCCACACCCACGAACATCTCCACGAAGTCGCTGCCCGAGAGGCCGAAGAAGGGCACCCCCGCCTCGCCGGCGATCGCCTTGGCCAGGAGCGTCTTGCCGGTGCCGGGGGGGCCGACCAGGAGCACCCCCTTGGGGATGTGGCCGCCGAGCACCTGATACTTCTCGGGGCTCCGCAGAAACTCGACCACCTCGCGGAGCTCTTCGACCGCCTCGTCGATCCCGGCCACGTCGTCGAAGGTGATCCCCAGATCCTCCTGGGCATACATCTTGCCCCGGCTGCGTCCGAAGGCCATCGGGCTGCCCGCCCCGCCGAGCCGGCGCAGCATCAGGAAGAAGAGCAGGCCGAACAGGCCGGTGAGCACGAGCATCGGCAGCCAGTTTCGCCACGGGCTGGGGGGATCCTCGTAGCGGAACGAGACGCCGTGCTCCTGGAGCAGCTGCTTGAGCTCCCCTTCGGAGGTCTCGCTGGGGAGCTTCGCCGTCCGAAACCGACGGACGATGCCGCCACCGATGGGGCCCGGCGGCGGCTCCGCGAGCACGTCGCCCCCGTTCGGCCGGCCGGCCGCCAGCTCCCGCACCCGGCCCGAGACCTCGTAGGCTCCGATCACCACGTCGTGCAGGTCGCCGTACACGGCCGCCCGGCCCGGTTCGTCGCCGGGCGAGACCGTGACGCCCCGCTCTTCGTCGCCGGCCGCGGTGGCAGCCTTCACGAGCCGCTGGAGATCGCTGTAGGAGATCTTCAACTCGGGGGAGGTGCCGATCAGGCTGATCGCGAACAGGCTGGCCACGCCGGCCGCGAGGAGCGACCAGACGAGGTTTCCCCCCAGGCCAGACTTGCGGTCTTTCGGCCGCCGGGAGGGGTCGCGCTTCTGGGGCATGCATCGATTCCGGGGGTGGCCGCGGCTGGAAGCCCTGCCGGTGAGCTTCCCAGATTCCATCGTATGCCGGCCAAAACCGCTGGACAATTGGCCGGTGTCCGGTTTCGGGGCCGTTTACGCACCCGGGTTGGAGGTCCCCGGCGCTGGCTGAGAGGTGGAATTCCCCGCTCATCATCCGCTAAGATTGAAGTTCTTCAGTTGCCCCGGGTCTCCCTGCCTCATGCCCGCTTCCTCCCCTGCGCCTTCAGACGGGCACCCCCTCGACCGCCCGCCTGACCGCGATGGCGGCGGCGTGGTACCCGGCAGCCTCGAGGTGGCGGTGCTCGGCTCGACCGGCAGCATCGGCACGAACACCCTCGACGTCATCGCCGCCTCGGGAGGCCGGCTCATCCCCAGGCTGCTGGCCGCCCACTCGAGCGTCGGCCAGCTGCTCGAACAGGCCCGGGCCGTCCGGCCCCGCTGGGTGGTGATCACCGATCCGGCCGCGGCGGCCGAAGTCGGCCCCGACAGCCTGCCGGCGGGAACCCGCCTGGCGGTGGGGGAAGAGGCCCTCGACGAGCTGGTGGCCGACCCGGCCGTCGATCGGGTCGTGTCGGCGATCGTGGGGGCGGCCGGGCTGCGGAGCACCTGGGCGGCCATCGAGGCAGGCAAGACCGTGGCCCTGGCCAACAAGGAGACGCTCGTGATGGCCGGCCCGCTGGTGATCCGGCGGGCGGCGGAGACCGGAGCCCGGATCATCCCGGTGGACAGCGAACACTCCGCCATCCACCAGGCCCTCGCCTGCGGCCGGCCGGCCGAGGTCAGCCGGATCGTGCTCACCGCCAGCGGCGGCCCGTTTCGGACCCGCTCCCGGGAATCGCTCGCAGCCGTGACCCCGGCCGAGGCCCTTCGCCACCCCACCTGGTCGATGGGCCCCAAGATCACGATCGACTCAGCCACGATGATGAACAAGGCGCTCGAGCTCATCGAGGCCCGCTGGCTGTTCGGGCTGCCCGCCGAGAAGCTCGCCGTGGTGGTTCATCCCCAGTCGATCGTCCACTCGCTGGTCGAGTTTGTGGACGGGGCGGTGATCGCCCAGCTGAGTCCCCCCGATATGCGGCTCCCGATCCAATACGCCCTCCTCTATCCCAGCCGGATGGCCGGCCCGGCCCGGCGGCTCGACTTCGCCGCCCCGCTCCAGCTTGACTTCGAGCCCCCCGATCTCGAACGATTCCCCGCCGTGCGGCTGGGCCACGAGGCGGCCGCCCGCGGGGGCACGGCCGGTGCCGTGCTCAATGCGGCGAACGAGGAGGCGGTTCGCGGGTTTCTCGAGGGGGCCCTGCGATTCACTGACATCGCGGAGATTTGCGGCAGACTGTTGGACGAACACCCTTTTCAGGAGGATCCCACGCTCGACGACCTGCGCCGTCTCGACGCCTGGGCCAGGCAGGAGGTAGGCAAGTGGGCATGTGTCTGAGCGGCGGCGGCTTGGTGGCGGCCGCGACCTGGGCGGAGTGGATCATCCAGCCGTCGAGCTGGTGGGTGATCCTCCAGGTGGCCGGCGGCCTGGGGTTTGTGATCTTCGTCCACGAACTGGGCCACTTCCTCGTCGCCAAGGCCTGCGGCGTGAAGTGCGAGAAGTTTTTCCTGGGCTTCGACGTTGGCGGCCTCAAGCTGCTCTCCTTCACGTGGGGCGAGACGGAATACGGCATCGGCGCCCTGCCGCTGGGGGGCTATGTCAAGATGCTCGGCCAGGACGACAACCCGGCCGCGGCTGCCGCCGAGGCCAAGCGGGCTCGGGCCGCGGGGCCCGGCCATGCATTCTCCGCCGGCGACCTGCCCCCGGAGCCGACCGCCGAGCACCACCCCGCCTGGGATCCGCGGAGTTATCCCGCCCAGAGCGTGCCCAAGCGGATGGCGATCATCTCTGCCGGCGTGATCATGAACGTGATCTTCGCCGTGCTCATGGCCTCGCTCGCCTACGGCCTCGGCGTCAAGGAGATGACCTGTGCGATCTCGAGCGTCCGCAGCGGCGGGGCGGCCTGGCGGGCGGGCCTCCGGACCGGCGACGAGATCGTCAAGATCGGCGACCGGGCCAACCCGATCTTCAACGACCTGCGGCATGGCGTAACCGTGGGCGACGTCGAGAAGGGAATCGAGTTCACGGTCCACCGGCCGGCCGACGACACCACCCGCACGGTCTTGCTCCGGCCCGACACCGATCTGGGGGCCCCCACGATCGGGGTCACAAGCCCCTTCTCGCTCACCCTGCCAGGGAGCTTCGCCAAGGGGCTGCCCGGGGCGGCCGGCCGGGCCGAGCCCCCGTTCGAGCCGGGCGACACGATCCGCTCGATCGACGGCGTGGCGGTCGCAACATACGCCGAACTGCTCGTGGCGCTCGCGGCCCGGCCGGCTGCGACCGTCACCCTGGGCGTGGACCGGAAGGTGAAGGGTGGGGAGCCCGCCCGGGTGGAGATCGCCCTGCCGCCGCAGCCCCTTCGGATCACGGGGCTCACGCTGGCTGCCGCGGGCATCGTGGCGGTCCAGGACGACTCCCCGGCCGCCGCCGCGGGCCTCGAGGCGGGTGACGAGATCATCGCCATCGCCGGTGAGCCTGCCGGCGACCCGCTCACGCTCGACGACCGGCTCGGGCCGCAGGCTGGCCGGCCGCTGGTCTTCACGGTCCGCCGCGGCGGTGAGGCCGAGCGGGAGGTCACGATCACCCCTCGGGCGGTCAGTTGGCGGGATGACGAGACGACCGGCATCGGCTCCCCGGTGTCGGTCGCGTCCCTGGGCGTGGCGATCCGGCTCGGCGACCGCGTGACGGAGGTGGCCCCGGGGAGCCCGGCGGCCAGGGCCGGCATCCAGCCGGGCGAGCGGCTCACCCGGGCCACCTTTCTCGTGCCGGGGGAGGCGGAGGCGGGCGTCGGGGTGCCGCTCTCGGCCGCGGAGCCTAATTGGCCGGCCGTGATGACAGTGCTCCAGCAGGTGCCGGCCGGCACGAAACTCCGGCTGGCGGCGGCCGGCGAGGCGGGGCCCGAGCGGCAGGTGGAGTTCGAGCCGGCCGAGGCTGCCGAGCTGTTCGTGGTCGATCGGGGCCTGGTGTTCGAGCCGGTCTACGAGACGGTGCAGGCCGGGTCTTGGGCGGGGGCCTTCCGTCGTGGCCTGGCGAAGACCGGAGAGGATCTCACGCTCGTCTACAGCTTCCTGGGCAAGCTGTGGAGCAACCGGATCAGTCCCCGGCTGTTGGGCGGGCCGATCGAGATCGCCAAGCAGGCCGGCAAATCGGCCGAGGAGGGCTTCAGCCGCCTCTTGCTCTTTCTCACGATGCTCTCGGCCAACCTGGCGGTCGTGAACTTCCTACCGATCCCGGTGCTCGACGGCGGCCACATGGTGTTTCTGCTGTATGAGCTGGTGCGGGGCAAGCCGCCGAGCGAGAACGTCGTGGCGGGCCTCTCTTACCTGGGTCTGGCCCTGATCCTGACCCTGATGATGTTCGTGTTCGGCCTCGATCTGGGCCTGATCCCGCGGCGGTAGGGCCCGAAAGGGGACCGGGGGTATGACCCGCTGTGGTAGGTGCCGCCCGGGGTGCCCGTGCCATCTCTCCGGACGTTCGCTTTGGGCATCCTGCCCGTCGCTCACTCGATGGCGGCTGCGTTCTCGGCATCCTGCCTTCACTTGCCGCCAACGCCGGATCGATTGGCACGGGCACCCCGGGCTCCTCGGGCGGCTAGACGTCGGGGACAGTCCCCGGGGCGGCCGGCGCGCCTATGCTTGGCATATGCCGCCCCTCGCCTCCCCGCCGGCCGCCGAATCCCGACCGGCCCTCGCGCTCCCTCCCGGTGTCCGGGCGGTGGTCTTCGACGTGGTGCACACGCTCGTCGAGCCCTGGCCGAGCGTGGCGGTCGCCTATCACGAGGCCGGCCGGCGGCACGGCATCGACCTCGACCCGGCGGAGATCCAGGCCCGCTTCCGGGCGGCCTGGCGGCGGCAGGAAGACCTGGATGCCTCCGGCTCCCCCCCCTTCGCCACCAGCCGCGATCGCGAGGCCGCGCGGTGGCGGCAGATCGTGGCCGATGTGTTCGGCACCGCCGGCCCGATCGAGGAGATCTTCGCCGACCTCTGGGACCACTTCGGCCGCCCCGAGGCCTGGCGGCAGGTGCCGGCCGGCCGCGACCTGGCTCTGGCCGCCCACCGGGCCGGCCTGCCGATCGTGCTGGCAAGCAACTTCGACGAGCGGCTCTTGGGGCTCGCCGCCGTGGTCGAGCCGCTCACGCTCGCCGAGTACGTGTTCGCCTCCTCGGAGCTCGGCTGGCGGAAGCCGTCGGGTGAGTTCTTTCGGGCCGTCGCCGGCCGGCTGGGCCTCGAGCCCCGAGAGCTCGTCCTCGTCGGAGACGACCCCGAACTCGACATCGCCGCCGCCCGCCGCGCCGGCTGGCACGCGCGGCCGCTGGGGTGAAAACGCGAGCGTGGGGGTGGCCCCGCCAAAAGAACCCGCGGTGGAAAACCAAGCGCAGGCAGGATGCCGAAGCGAGGTTTCCATCGAGCGACCGGACGGCAGGATGCCGGAAGGGAGCGTCCGGGGAGATGGCACGGGCAGCCCCACGCGGGTTCATTCGGCGGAGTGTGTCACTGGCGGTCGACGCCCGTGTCGAGCACCGCCATGAAGGCCTTCTGCGGGATGTCGCCCGAGCCGATGCTCTTCATCCGCTTCTTGCCCTCCTTCTGCTTGGCCCAGAGCTTCTTCTTGCGGGAGATGTCGCCTCCGTAGCACTTGGCGGTCACGTTCTTCCGCATCGCGGAGATCGTCTCGCGGGCGATCACCTTGGTGCCGATCGCCGCCTGGAGCGCGATCTCGAACATGTGGCGGTCGATCTCGCCGCGGAGCTTCTTGACGATCGCCCGGCCGCGGCGGTCGGCGTCGCGGCGGTCGCAGATGATCGACAGGGCA
>CAYRNG010000400.1:0-5304 GCA_964425395.1 uncultured Candidatus Kuenenia sp.
AGCGCAGGCAGGATGCCGAAGCGAGGTTTCCATCGAGCGAGCGAAGCACAGGATGTGCGCAGCGAGCGTCCGGCGAGATGGCACGGGCAACCCCGACCCGCGGTAGGGTCAGCGTCGAGTGGCCGGCGGGAATCCCGCCGCTGGAGGCCGCTAGCTGAGGGCGGATCGCTCCACCAGGCGGATCGCCTTGAGCCGGGCGAGCACCTCCTTCATCGAGGCGGGCCGGTCGGCCGGCTTCTTGGCCAACAGCTGCTTGAGCAGCTTGGCGGCGTCGCCGGTGGCGTGGCGGGCGAGCGTGTCGACCGCGGGCACCGGGGCCGAGACATGCTTGTTGAGCAGCTCGTTCGTGTCGGCGGCCGTGTAGGGGGGCCGGCCGGCGAGCAGCTCGAAGATCACGCACCCGTAGGAGTAGATGTCGCTGCGGGCGTCGAGGGCCTGGCCGCGGATCTGCTCCGGCGACATGTAGCTGGGCGAGCCCTGGGCCGGCGTCTTGCCCCCCAGCAGCCGGCCGAGCATTCCCTGGGCCTTGGAGGCGATCGCGAAGTCGATCAGCTTCACCGTCCCGTCGGAAGCCACGAGCACGTTCTCCGGCTTCACGTCGCGGTGCACCCAGCCGCGGGTGTGGACATGGTCGAGGGCCAGGGCCAGCTCGGTCGTGATCCGCGTCATCCGCGGCACGAGCGGGGCCAGGCCGGCCTGGATCTGCTTCTTGAGGTCGGGATGCGGGAAGAGCTCCATCACCAGGTGCGGCAGCCCCCCCTCCTCCGCCAGCCGGTCGATGCGGATCACCGTCGGATGGTCGAGCGAGGTGGCCACCTTGAGCTCGTGCTCGAGCAGCTGCCGTTGGCCGGCGTCGGCCGCCATCGCCGGCACGACCACCTTGACCGCCACCCGGTCGCCGGCCTTCGTGGTGGCCTCCCAGATCTGGCAGTGTCGGCCCGTGCCGATCTGGGAGACGAGCATCAGGGAGCCGAGTCGGTCGGGGAGCTTGGGCATGGCTGGGGAATCGCGACGGAAGGATCGGGAGCGAGCTGGATCGAGACGAGGACGAGCCCCTGGGGCGGTGCCGTGGGGCCGGCGGCCGGGCGGCTTCTGGCCGCGAGCGCCTCGCCGAGCCACCCCGGGGGTCGGCGGCCGGCGCCCACCATCACCAGCGAGCCGGCAATGATCCGCACCATGTTGTACAGAAATCCGTTCCCTTCGACCTCGATCCAGACCTCGGCCCCCAGGCTCCCCGCGGGGCAGGCCGTTCGCCGCACGGCCAGGGCGTGAATCGTGCGGACCTTCGATTTTCGGGTCGAGGGTGTGGTCTCGAAGCTCGTGAAGTCGTGCTCCCCCACGAGGGCGGCCGCGGCCGCCTCCATGGCCGCCACGTCGAGCAGGCCCCGCCACCGCCAGACGAACGGGCGGCAGAAGACCGGCTTGGCCGCCGCGTCATGGATCCGGTAGCGATACCGCTTCCGCTCGGCGGCCGCGACCGGGTCGAAGCCGGGGGGAGCGAGGTCGCCGGCGGTGACCGTGATGTCGGGCGGGAGGTGGGCGTTGAGGGCCCGCACCCAGACGGCCGGTTCGAGCGGGCTGGCCGTCGGAAAAGCGACCACCTGGTCGAAGGCATGGACGCCCGCATCGGTGCGACTGGATCCCTTGGGCAGCACGTCCTCGGCCGAGACCCGCCGGATCGCGTCGGCCAGCGTCCCCTGCACCGTCTCGCGGCCCGGCTGAGCCTGCCAGCCGGAATACCGCGTGCCCTCGTAGGCCAGCCGGAGCCGGATCGTGCGGGGGGCGTCGCTCATCCCCGCACCGCGCGGCCCCCTGCCCTGCCCGCCCCGGCTAGGAGCACCGGGTCGGCCGCCAGCCGCTCGGCGATCTGGACGGCGTTGGTGGCCGCCCCCTTGCGGAGGTTGTCGGACACGCACCACAAGGCGATGCCGGCCGGGCAGGAATCGTCTTCCCGAATCCGGCCCACGAACACCTCGTCGCGGCCGCTGCAGGGCTCGGGCATCGGATACCGCTTGGCGGCCAGGTCGTCCTCGACGACGATCCCCGGAAAACCCTCCAGCAGCCGGCGGGCCTCGGCAGCCGAGAGCTTCCGCTCGGTCTCGATCAGGATCGACTCGCTGTGGCCGTTGGCTACCGGCACCCGCACGCAGGTGGCGCAGACGCCGATCGACTCGTCACCCAGGATCTTGCGGGTCTCGAGCACCATCTTCAATTCCTCGCTGGTCGCCCCGCCGTCCCGCGGCGAGCCAATCTGGGGGATCAGGTTGGCGGCGATTTGGTACGGGAAGACGCTCGTCGGCCGCGGCTCGCCCCCCAGCCAGGCGGCGGCACCATCACGGAGTTCCTGGGTGGCGGCCAGCCCCGCCCCGCTGACGGCCTGGTAGGTGCTCACGATCACCCGTCTGACGCGGGCCGCGTCGTGGAGCGGCTTGATCACCATCACCATCTGCGTGGTCGAGCAGTTGGGGCTGGCGATGATCCCCCGGTGGGCGGCGATGGCCGCGGCGTTGACCTCGGGGATCACGAGCGGCACCTCCGGGTGCATCCGGTAGAAGGCGCTTTCATCGACCACCACCGTGCCCTGGTCCACCGCCCAGGGCACGAACTCGGCGGCCACCTCGTCGGGCGTGCTGCCGATGGCCACATCGACGCCCTTGAAGGAATCGGGCGTGAGCTCCTCGACGGTGATCGCCGCACCCCCTACCTCGACCGGCCGGCCGGCCGAGCGGGCCGAGGCCAGCAGCTTGATGCGGCGGGCCGGAAACTTCCGGGCGGCCAGGAGGTCGAGGATGATCCGGCCCACGGCGCCCGTGGCGCCGACGACGGCGAGCGTGTCGATCATGCGAGATCCATTCGGGGGAAGAGGCGAGGTCAGGGATGCGGGGAACGAGCGGGCAGCCACCGCCGCCAGGCGGCGGCCGGCACGAACGCCAGGTTGGCGGTGATCATCGCCAGCCCGAACTCCATCATGCCCATTGCCAGCCCGATTCCCAAGTGGACCGCCACGGCGAGCCCGAGAAACACCCGCCGGGTGAGCCGCGGCCAGACGAGCGCCGCGTAGGCCACCTCCCAGAACAGGGTCACGAGCGTGAGGGCGTTGACCAGGAGCGGGTGGCGGGCCAGGCCGGTGAGGTCGAGGGTGCGGTACTGGACGTTGGCCGCCGCGCCCCAGAGGGCGGTGCCCTCCCACCAGCTGGCCCCGAAGAGCTTGCCGCAGCCGGAGAACAAGTAGACCACGCAGAGGTGCACCTGGATGATCCGGAGGGCCAGGTTGGCCCGCACGCTCGGCCCCCCCTGCCCTGCCCCGCCGAACCGCTCGTCGAGCGAGAGCCGGGCTCCGCTCGGGCCCACGGCCAGGCCGATCAGCAGCAGGCCCAGGGTGTCGTCGAGGCCGAAGGTGTTGAGGGGGGCCCGGTTGGCCGCGCTCACGAGGCCGAGCAGCGAAACGAGTGCCGCCACGGGCGTGGCCAGGCCGAGCGTGAGAAGCACGGCCGCCACGAGCGACAGCCCCGCCAGCACCCGCACGCCGTTGGGGCCGGGAAAGGCGAAGTACCAGCTCCACTGCCAGGGCTGGTCGTTCATCCGCCAGACGTCGGGCGGCGCGAGCCAGCCCCGCAGGCCGAAGAAGGCCTCGGGGTCGAGCAGCCAGACCAGGCACGACCAGATGAGGATCGCCCCGGTGCAGATTCGGATTACGGCCAGCGGCAGCGGGTCGGCCGGCGTGAACCAGAAGGCGTTCCAGGCGGCGGCCCAGTCTCCCGCCCAGCTTCGTGCGGACGGCTGCAGCCGTGATTCGTCGGCGGGCGCTGCGATCTTCATGGCCTGGTCTCCGGCTTTCGGCGGGCGAAGCTGCCCAGCGGCGTGACGAGGTCGTCCCCCGACCGGCCCTCTGCCACCTCCTCCGGCCCGGGCAGGTAGTGCTCCACCATCTCGAGGGTGATCTGCTCGCCGCCGTGCGTCTCGAGCAGGTGGGCGGCCACGCCCTTGACCAGCGGCAGCCAGTCGCGGCGGGCCTCCTGCCGGACCTCGTCGGGCACAAACGGCGGCGGCACGAGGCCCGAGATCTTCTCGGCCACCATGAACCGCCGGTGGTAGAGGAGCCGGGGCCAGTCGCCGGCGGCGTCGGGAGTGGTGCCGGAGAGCGTCGAGCCGTCGGGGCGGGTGACCGTCCAGCGGATCGAATGGCCGGGGCCGGGGTCGGGAGCGAAGAACCGGTAGCCGTGGCCGAGGTAAAGAGCCCCCAGGAGCGGCCGGAACGGCTGGAGGATGGCCTGGGAAAGGTCGCTCGCCGGTGGCGGCCCGGAGAGGGGCGCGATGATCACCGCGGCGAAGTAGACCGCGATCGCCAGCGACAGCGGCAGCCGCAGGGCCCTGGGCACGGGCGGCCCGGCGGGGTCGGTCGGGGCAACATGGTCGCGAAGGGGAATCACGGCGGCACCTCGGGGGACAAAAAATCCTAGTTCATGGTTTGGGGCCGCGGTGGCCCCGTCGCGGCGGGATTATGAGAGCCAGTCAATCCGCCGGCCAGTTGACGCAGCCCCCTGTAGCGGCGGGATTATTATCCCGCCGGCCAGTTGAGGTAGCCCTTTCCGTTGGTCGGGGCAGCCCGTGCCATCTCGCCGGACGCTCGCTTCGGGGACTGTACCCGAAGGGGACTGTCCCCTTTCGGCATGCCCTGAAGCCAAAGCCTTCCGTGGGTCGGGGTTGCCCGTGCCCTCTCGCCGGACGCTCCCTGCGCACATCCTGTGCTCCGGTCGCTCGATGGAAACCTCGCTTCGGCATCCGGCCTGCGCTTCGGTTTCCACCGCCGTCGAGATAGCACGGGCAACCCCTCCCGCGACCCGGATTTCCAATGAAGGCGACCGAGAACCGCCACCCCGTCATCCACGCTGGAAGACGCGCATGAAACGGCCGCCCGGAGGTGCGGCCGGCTGCCGGAGGGCCGCGAAGCCCGCCGGGGGCATGGATGCCCCGCCGGGCTTCGAGAAAGCCCTCAGGCCAGGATGCCCTTCACGATCTTCCCGTGGACGTCGGTGAGCCGATACCGGCGGCCTTGGAACTTGTAGGTCAGCCGCTCGTGGTCGATGCCCAGCAGATGGAGCATCGTGGCGTGGAAGTCGTGGACGTGCACCGGGTCGCTCGCGATGTTGTAGCCGAACTCGCAGGTCTGGCCCCAGGAGATGCCCGGCTGCACGCCGCCGCCGGCCATCCAAATCGTGAAGCAGCGGGGGGGGGGGGGGGGGGGGCGCCCAACACCCCCCCGGGGGGCTCCCCCCCCCCGGCGGCCCCCCCCCCCGCGCCCCC
>CAYRNG010000401.1:0-1676 GCA_964425395.1 uncultured Candidatus Kuenenia sp.
GTATCCCGCCGGCCGGTTGACGACGCGTTTCCGGTGCCGCCGTTTCCGGTTGGCAGCGTCGCGCTGTCCGCGGGGTTACCAGGCTCCGCCTGCCCGCCAGGAAAACCCGCGGCTACGTTCCGCCAGACGGCCAGCGCACCGCCCCCCGCCGCAGCCGGAGGCTGTTGGCGATCACCGACAGGGAGCTCAGGGTCATCGCGGCGGCGGCGAGCATCGGGCTCGTGACGTGGCCGAGGAGCGGGTAGAGCACGCCGGCGGCGACGGGAATCGCCAGCACGTTGTAGAGGAAGGCGAGCACCAGGTTCTGCTTCACGATCCGCATCGTGTCGCGGGCCAGGTCGAGGCCGCGGGGCAGGGGGGCCAGGCCGCCCGAGAGGAAGGTGACGTCGGCCGTTTCGAGGGCCACGTCGGCCCCCGAGCCGAGCGCGATGCCGACGTCGGCGGCGGCGAGCGCCGGGGCGTCGTTGATCCCGTCGCCCACGAAGACCACGCTGCCGGGCCGGCCGCCGCCGGCCGACTCCGCCGCCACGAGCCTGCCGATGCGGGCTGCCTTGTCGGCGGGCGTCAGGCCCCCTTCGGCCGCGGCGATCCCGACCGTGGCGGCGATCGTCGCGGCCGCCGCCGGGGCATCGCCGGAGAGCATCTCGACCTCGATCCCGCGGGCCGCCAGGTCGGCGATCACCCGGCCCGCCTCGGGCCGCGGCTCGTCGGCGATCGCCAGCCAGCCAGTCGGCCGGCCCGCCACGGCCACGAACACGAGCGTGCCGCCGGCCGCGGCGGCCACCGTCGCAGCGGCCGCCGCCGGCACCGCCAGGCCCGCCTCCTCCAGAAACCGCCCGCTGCCCACGAGGACCTCGTCGCCCGCCACCCGTCCCCGCACGCCGCGGCCCACGACCGCCTCGACGTCGGCCGCGGGAGCGATCGGCAGGCCGGCGGCAGTGGCCGCCTCGAGAAAGGCCCGGGCCAGGCCGTGCTCGCTGGCCGCCTCGACCGCCGCGGCTGCCAAGAGCAGGTCGCGGAGCGGACCGGCCCGGAAGTCGGGCGGGCCGGGGCCACCGGCTCCCTCGGCGGCCGCTTCCGGGTCTGGAAACACCCCCGCGGCCACGATCCGCGGCCGCCCCTGGGTGAGAGTGCCGGTCTTGTCGAAGGCGATCGTTCCGGCGGAGGCGAGCCGCTCGACCGCTGCGGCACTGCGGACCAGGATGCCCTCCCGCGCCGCCCGGCCGATCGCGACGGTCATCGCCAGCGGCGTGGCCAGGCCGAGCCCGCAGGGGCAGGCGATCACAAGCACGCTGACGGCCGAGACGAGCCCCAGGGCCAGCCGCGGCGGGGGGCCGAACAGGGCCCAGGCGGCCAGCGTGATCGCGGCCACGGCGAGCACCGCCGGCACGAACCAGGCGGCCACCCGGTCGGCCAGGTTCTCGATCGGGGCTCGCCGGGCGTGGGCCTCGCGGACCAGCCGCGTGATCCGGGCCACGAGCGAATCGGCCGCCAGGGCCGTGGCCTCGATCACGATCGCGGCAGAGCCGTTGATGCTGCCCCCCAAGACGCGGTCGCCGGGTCGCTTCGCCACGGCCAGTGGCTCCCCGGGGGGCAGCGATTCGTCGCCGCTCGTCCGGCCCCCGCCGACGATGCCCACCACCCGAACCCGGCCCCCCCGCCTCGCCCCCCCCACG
>CAYRNG010000402.1:0-12387 GCA_964425395.1 uncultured Candidatus Kuenenia sp.
GCCCCGCGCGGCGCGCCCCGCGCGGGGGGGGGGGTTTTTACCCCCCGCCGGCCAGTTGGCGCTGCGTTCGGAGCGCCGCCGTTTCTCGTTGGCTTCTTCGCGCTGTCCGCAGGGTTGAAACCCCGCGGCTACGTTTCGCAGGACCCGCAGAGCACGGCCGCCTCGTAGCGGCGGGTTTTTAACCCGCCGGCCAGTTGACGCCGCGTCTCCTCTGCCGCGAAGCCCGCCGGGGCCATGGATGGCCCGCCGGGCGTGTAGCCAGCCTCCAAAGCCGGCGAGATAGCACGGGCAACCCCTCCCTCGACCCGCATCGGCCGCGTCCGGGCCGCGACGAGGAAGCCTGGGTCGGCTGGGGAGGCTGGGGATGTTTTCGCCGCACAACCCGCACAGCCCGCCTCATCGGCACGGGCTGTGCAACCGATAGACCTTGTGAAGGACCGCGTTTTCCGGCCGATTTTTTCGGTTCCGGCGCCGCGGACAATTGCACTGCGCTCATGACGCCCCCAGAGACACAACCAGGCGGTGGCCGCCCGCGGAGATGGCCTGCGCTGGCCTGGGTCGCCGGCTGCGCGCTGGGCGTCTTGATTCCGGCAGTTCCCAGTCGCGGCGAGGATCCGCCTGAATGGCTCGAGGTGCCGCTGGTGGTTGCCGAGCACGAAGCGCCGGGAATCCTCATGCCGCCGCCCGAGAAGCTCTCGATCGAGGAGCTCGCTGACCGGCTGCAGACCCTGGAGGCCGAACACGCCGCCTTGCGGGAGCAGCTCGATCGCGGCATTGCCGATGGCACGGCGGGCCGAGCGATCCTCCAAACCCGGTTCCAGCAACCGCAAGCCCCGCCGCAGCTCGATCGTCGCAGCGGCAGCCTCTCGAGCGTAGGGGCAAGCAACACCGATCTGCGACCGACCCAGGACGTCGAATACGGGGTGGGCTACGACGCCGGATTCTACCTGCGGCCCAAGGATCCTGAACGTGCTCCCTACGAGATGGTCGTCAATGGGCGGATGCAGTTTCGCTATGTGGGCTTCGCCCGCGAGCGGGAGTTCTGGGTCAATTCGGCCGGCGACGTGATCCCGATCTCCAACGCCAGCTACTTCGAGATCGAACGAGGCCGCCTCAGCTTCAGCGGCTTCATGCTCGACGAGAACTTCAAGTATTTCATCAATCTCGACTTCGATACCGACGACGCCGATCGCGTCATCATGCATGATTTTTGGGTGAACTACGAGTTCTCAAGGGCGTTCGACGTCTACCTCGGCAAGGCATTCGTGCCGGGCAGCCGCGACTGGCTCAACGGGGCGCTGACCATGCGATTCGCCGATCGTTCGCTGGCCACGACCTTTTTTCGGCCCGACCGGACCACCGGCATCTGGGTGCAGGGAGAGCCCTTCGATCGCCGCTATTATCGGATGATGGTCGGGGACGGCTTCAACACCTTCGGACTTCAGCCATTGCCCGATCAGATCGACGACAACTTCGTGTACGCGGTGTCGCTCTGGGCCGACCTCGGTGAGCAAAGCTACGGCCGCGGCTACTCCGATCTCGAGTGGCACGAGACGCTGGTGGCCGAGGTGGGCACGAGCTTCACCTTTGCCCGCCAGGACGGGCCCGGGCCGGTGGGGGAGCCCCGAATCGAGCAAAACTTTATTCGCCTCGCCGACGGCACCAACATCAACACGCCGGGGGCGCTGGCGCCGGGCGTCGTCGTCAACAACTTCGACATCGCGCTCTGGGCCGTGGACGCCGCCTGGAAATGGCGGGGCTTCAGTGCCAACGGCGAATATTATTTCCGGCAGTTGTCCAACATCTCGGGGACCGGCCCGTTGCCGACCCGGCTGATCTACAACCACGGCTACTATCTCGAGGGGGGCTGGATGCTGATTCCCAGTCGCTTCGAGGTGAATGCTCGCACATCGCAGATCTACGGTGATTTCGGCCCCAGCCGCGAGTATGCCGGCGGGGTGAACTGGTTTCCCAAAGGAAGCCACAACTGGAAGTGGACCTTCGACTGCTCGCAGATTTACCAGTCCGCCACCACGAACTCCGGCCCCAACTACATTGCTGGCGAGACGGGCGTGCTGTTTCGGCTTCAACTCCAGGGCGCATTTTAGGCTCACGGTCGCGGGGTGATCAGTCCCGGCGGGCAAGCGGGCGGCCCCGGGCGTCGGCTCGCGCGGGATCGAGCGGCAGCCGGCCGGTCTCGACCACCGGCAACGGGCCCGAGCAGGCCTCGATGAAGGCCACCAGGTCGCGCTTGTCCTCGGTGGTGAGGATCCCGCCGGCCACCCGCCGAAAGCGATAGTCGAGGTTGCGATTCTCGCGGCCCTCGTGGGCATACCACTCGACCACGTCGGCGAGCGTGGCCAGGCTGCCGTCGTGCATGTAGGGGGCGGTGTGGACGGCGCCGCGGATCGTGGGGGTCTTGAAGGCCCCCCAGTCGGCGTCGCGGCCGGTCACCTCGGAGCGGCCCAGGTCGGGGTTTGGCCGGTCGAGGCCGATCCCGATGTTGTGGTACTGCTCGTCGGTGAAGTTGACGCCGTTGTGGCAGGCGCTGCACCAGGCCCGGTTGCCGAAGAACAAATCCTCGCCGCGGCGGGCGGCCGCCGACATCGGGTGGGCCTCGGCCGCGGCCCGGGCGGCGGCGTGGCGGGCCGCGAGGGCCGGCTCTTCCGCCAGCAGATGAGGGGGAAGCGTCTCGTAGTTTCGCCAGCGGACAGCGTGGTCGAACGGGGCGTCGCCCGTCACCAGGCAGCGGACGAAGTGGCCGATCGCGTCGCCGAGGGCCGACCAGGAGACTCCGCCATACGACTTCTCGAACTGGATCCGGTAGCACTCGATGGCGGAGATGCGCTCGAGCGTGGCGGCCGGATCGGCCGCCATCTCCTGCTCGGCCAAGAGCGCGTGGAGGAGGGCGTCTTCCACGCTCGCCGCCCGGCCATCCCAGAACTGCCGGTCGTCGCCCACGGCGAGCATGATCCGGTTGAGCAGGGCTGGCGGGTTGCGGCGGCCCGGCCGGCCGTCCACGCCGGCGATCACGGGAGCGTCGATCGTGAAGCCGTGCTCGGGCTGGTGGCAGGTCGCGCAGCTGACCGTGCCGGTGCTCGAAAGCCGCGGGTCGAAGAACAGCTGCCGGCCGAGCTCGATCGTGGCCCGGGTGGGCGGGTTGTCGGTGAGATCCTTGACTTGGCCCGCACCCGGCAGCAGCCAGGCGGGGAGTTCGTATTCCAGCGGCACATGATTGGCCGGATCGACGAGCCAGGTGACGAGCGTCGAGAGCACGAGCGGCCCCTCGCCGGGAATGCCCGCCAGGAGGGCCGGATCGCCGAGCATGACCCGTTCGCGGGCCGGGGTCGGCTGGTCGGGTGCCACCCGGGCGGCGGGCTCGGGGGCCGGCTCGGCCGGAGGCGCGAGCTCGAGCGAATTTGCAGGCGGGGGGCCGGCGGCGGGCGTGGCCAGCGGTCGGCAGCCGCCGGCGAGAAGCAGAAGCGTGGCGACGCAGCAGCAGGCGATAGCTCGAAGCACGACGGGTTCTCCCGGGATGGAGACGGCCCTGTCAGTCAAGCGGCGGGTTCCTCGCCGGGGAACTATTCGCGTGGTGGGTGCCGGGAATCAAGAGCCGGCCAGTTGAGGCTGCCCTTTCCGTAGGTCGGGGTTGCCCGTGCCATCTCGCCGGACGCTCCCTGGGGACTGTCCCCGCCGCGGGGACTGTCCCCCTTCGGCATCTTGGCTGCGCTCGGTTTCCAACGCCGTCGAGAGAGCACGGGCAACCCCTCCTACGACGCGGATTTTCTCGGTGTGGGTCGTTCTCTCCGCTTCGACGCACCGTCCCCTGGCTTGCGCCAGGGGTTTCTATGTGCGTCGCGCGAGTCCAATAAAAACCCCGGGCGCCAGCCCGGGGACGGTGGGACAAACCCTCGTCCCGCTCCCCATACCGCAGAACCCGCATGAAACGGCCGCCTGGATGTGCGGCCGGCGGCCGGAGGGCCGCGAAGCCCGCCGGGGGCAGGGATGCCCCGCCGGGCGTAAAGCCTACGTCACTCCCCGATCACCTTGACGAGCACCCGCTTCGGGCGGCGGCCGTCGAACTCGCCGTAGAAGATCTGCTCCCAAGGGCCGAAGTCGAGCCGGCCGGCCGTGACTGCCACCACCACCTCGCGACCCATCACCTGCCGCTTCAAGTGGGCGTCGGCATTGTCCTCGCCGGTGCGGTTGTGGCGATAGACCTGCGGGTCGGCGTTGAAAGGGGCGAGCTTTTCCAGCCAGCGGGCGTAGTCTTCGTGAAGGCCCGACTCGTCATCGTTGATGAACACGCTGGCTGTGATGTGCATCGCGTTGACCAGGCAGAGACCCTCGCGGATGCCGGAGCGGGCCACGAGCTCCTCGACCTGGGACGTGATGTTCAGGAAGGCCAGCCGGTCCGGAAGGTTGAAGGTGAGGTGCTCGGTGAGAGACTTCATGACGGGGCTCGTGGGGCTCAGTGCGCCGAGGGACGCTGAAAAAAAGAAGCGATCAGCCACGCCGGCGATCACTTGTGGAGAATCAGTTTGCCAGCTCGGGTGAGCGTGAGCCGGTAGATCTCGCCGCGATGGCGGATCCGAACCTCCGTCCGGCCGGCGAGCAGGGTCTCCGACGCGATCTCGAGGGGCGGCTCGGCACCGGGAGACGGCTTTCGGGCCGCCGCAGGTTCCTCGGAATGGTCTGGGGGAGAACCTCTCGCCCCTGAATTTTCGGCGTTGTGCATTTCCGCACCCAAGGGCCAAAAAAATGCTTGACAGCACTGCTTGAATCGCTAAGATCTCCTGGCAGTGAGATTGAATCTCACTATCTGTCATCCGAGGCATCGCGTCAAGCGACGTTTTGTCACGGGGAGCGGATCAAGCCAGCCAGCCTCGGGTTGTTCGACCCGTCCGCCAGCCAGCCATCTGCATGGCGAGTTGCCATGCAACCGCGGTGATCCGTCGGGATCCCGCCGGTGCTGGCCCTCTTCGGCTCGGCTCCGGCTCCTCCCGCCGCCTCACTCGTGGCTGAGCTGAGAGGAGTCGCTCGTGAAGGTAACCAACTGAACGGTCTCGGCCGCGGGGCAACTCTGCTCTGCGAAAGGGGCTTTTGGTCGGTCCCGCGGACATTGCCGCGGGTCCACGAGCGTGGGTCGATCCATCATGCCGCCAGACAGGCGGCCAACAACCAATCTGGAGATGACAGACATGGCTAGGCTTTGGGTTTCAAATGCAACTCGGCGACTGGTGCTGGTGGTCATGGCGATCGGCCTCGCTGCCGGATCCGCGGCACCGGCTTCCACCCTGACGGTGCCCTACACCGAGACCTTTGCTACGGGCGATGCGAACTGGAGGATTCTCAGTGGAGGGCCAGCGGAACTGCCCACGTGGGTTCAGTCTGGGGGGCCAGGAAACGCAAACTACATTTCCCAGCAGTATCTGGTGCCGACCACCGGCGGGGGCTTCAGCGGGCCGACGCTCTTTCGCGGCCAGGGAAATCTCGATTCCAGCGACGATCGCTTTGTCGGGAACTGGATCACAGGCGGTGTTGGACAATTCGGTGTGGCCCTGCGGCATTCAGCCCCCGAGTCGGTGATTTTCCAGTTTCGATTCGCCCCAACTGCCAACTCGCCTGGCGCCAGCACGATCGATCACGTCGTGCCATCAAACACTTGGACGACGATCACGGTGCCGATCGTCGATTCCGCCAGCGTGTTTCAGGCCTACAGCCAGTTCACGCCGCCGAATCCTGCCGTGTTCAGTGACATCTTCGGGGACTTATCGAACATTCAGATCGGGCTTGCTCCGCTTGCACGGCAGGACGCATCAATTCTTGGGCAAACGTGGAGCTTCGACCTCGCCGCCCCCTCGATCTCGGCGGTCCCAGAGCCGGCCGCTTGGGTCACGCTCGCCGCTGCCGCCGCAGCGGCGGCAGCCGTTCGTCTCCGCCGCCTGAGAGGCCGCCATGCCGCGTGACTCGGCCCGTCTTCGCGGGTTCTCGCTCGTCGAGTTGTTGGTCGTAATCGCGATCATCGCCACGCTCGTGGGAATCCTGCTGCCGGCTGTCCAGGGGGCTCGGGAGAGCGCCCGACGGACGCAGTGCGGCCTCAATCTTCGGAATGTCGGCTTGGCGATGCATCTGCTCGACAGCGTGAAGCGGCGGCTCCCCAACTGTTATGGCGACCAGGGGGAAAGCTGCTTCGTGCCGCTCCTGCCGTTCCTCGAAGAAGGGCCGCTCTTCGAGCGTTACGACGCGACGAAGCCTCCGTCCCATCCCGACAACAAGCTGTTCAGCGAGGCGCGGGTGGCCGTGTTCGTGTGCCCGTCGATGGTCCTGCCCTCCCCGGCCCCCGCTCCCGGCTGGAGCAGCTACGCCCTCTGCACTGGCAGTGGCTACGGCCACTTCGTAAACGCTTGGCACCCGGAATATCACAACGGGGCCATCGTGGAGCCGGGCAAGGGCAGGATCGCCCTCAAGCACATCTCGGCCGCCGACGGAACGACCAAGACGTTCCTCGGCGGCGAACTCGACTACGGTCTTGGACAGATTCCAGGGTTCGGCAACGGCGGCTTGAGCCGCTGGGCGGAGGGCTATCCGTTTCAGAGCTCGGCCTCCACGGCCGGCGTGTTCAATGCGACACGGCTGATCACCGGCTTCCGGGAGCTCGACACGTTTCGCGGCGACCATCCGGGCGGCGTGCAGATGCTGTTCTGCGATGCCTCGGTCCGATTCGTGCCGGATTCCACGAGCCCGGACGTGCTCCGGCTGCTGGCCAACCGGGCCGACGGCCAAGTCATCACGGAGCTGCCATGAGGATGAGCATGGCTGCGCGGCGGCGGGTCGATGGGGGGGCGGTGGCCGGCGTCGCTGCCTCGCGGCTGATGGCGGCCGGCCTGGCAATGGCGATGCCCATCGTCGCAGCCGGCTGTGGCGGACCTGCCAAGCGGGCTGTCGCCGGCCGTGTCACGATCGATGACCAGCCGCTCGACGAGGCCGTGATCATGTTCGTGCCGCTCGACCTTGCCACGAGCAAGACAGGAGCAAAGGTGCTCGCCGGCCGCTACGATGTGGGCCGCGACGTGGGCCTGCTTCCAGGCCGCTACCGAGTCGAGATCGCCGACGACCCGCCGATCGAATTGGCCATGCGGCCGGGTGCGAGCCAGCCTCGTCCTCGGCGGCGGCTGCCGATCGCCTACTCGATCGCCTCGCCGCTGGCCGTCGAGATCACGGCTGGAGGCGAGACCGAATTCGACTTCAACCTCACCTCCCAGCCTGCGGCCGCACCGTAGCAGGGAAGGTCGAGGCTTCATGAACCGACTTCATAAACCGAGGCTTCATAAGCCTAAACTTCAATACCCAGGACGTCAGGAGCCAGGAGCACCCGATGCGAGTTGTTCACGATCTTTCCGTTTGGCCCGGCCGGGCCGCGATCCTGCCGCTCGTGGTCGGCCTCGTGGTGGTCGCCGCAGGCACCGCCGTCCGGGGCCATTTCGTGTTCGTGCTGCCCGACGAGGGGGGAACGCAAGCCCGGGTGATCCTCAGCGAAGACCTCGAGCTCGACGAGAACGTCGACCCGGCCCTCGTGGACGCCGTCAAGCTCGTCACCCGTGACGGGGCCGGCGCCGAAGGAGCCCTGACCCTCGCCCGCGATGGCGAGACGCGGCTGGTCAAGCTGCCCGCCAAGCTCCGGGGCGCGATCCACGGTACGCTCACCCACGGGGTCATGAAGCACGGCCCCAAGCCGTTCCTCGTCGTCTACCACCCCAAGGCCTGCCTCGGCTATCCGTTCGGTTCCGCCGCCCGGATCGGCGGCGAGGCGCCGGCCGAGCTGGTGCCGGCGGGGCATCCGGGAGCCGTCCGGTTTCAGCTCCTGGCCCGGGGCGAGCCGGTGGCCGACGCCAAGGTGACCGTGATCCTGCCCGGCGGCGAGCGGCGGGAGGTGGCGACCGACGAAAAGGGCCACACCCCCACCTTCGAGGCCGCCGGCCGCTATGGTGCCTGGGCCCGTCACGTCGTGGCCACGCCGGGTGAGCACGCCGGCGAGGCCTATGCCGAACAGCGGCACTACCCCACGATCGTGATCGACGCGCCAGCCGGCCATCAGGGAGCGGCCCGGGAGACGCATGCCATGTTCACCAAGACCGAAAAGCTCGCCGCCCTGCCGATCGCCGCCTCGAGCCTGGGAGCCGTGGCCTGCGACGGCCACCTCTACGTCTATGGCGGCCACATCGCCCCGGTCCACACCTACTCGACCGAGGCCGTGACGGGGCGGTTCTTCCGGCGGCCGCTGGCCGGGGGCGAATGGGAGGAGCTCGCCCCGGGGCCGGCGCTCCAGGGGATGAACCTCGCCACCCACGGCGGCAAGATCTACCGGGTCGGCGGCATGGACCCGCGGAACAAGCCGGGCGACCCGGCCGAGAACTTTTCGGTGGCCTCCGCTGCCTGCTACGACCCGGCCACCCAGGCCTGGGCCGACCTGCCGCCGCTGCCCGAGCCGCGGTCGAGCCACGACCTGGCGGTGGTCGGCGACACGCTCTACGTGGTGGGAGGCTGGAACATGCTTGGCCACGACGGTGAGGAGTGGTGCGACACAATGCTCGCGCTCGACCTCGCCGATCCGGCCACCGGCTGGAAGACGCTCCGGCAGCCCTTCGGGCGGCGGGCCCTGATCGCCGCGGTGGACGAGGGCAAGCTCTACGTGATCGGCGGCTTTACCGAGGAGGAGGAGGCCAGCCGCCGGGTCGACATCTTCGATCCAGCCACGGGCACCTGGGCCCAGGGCCCCGACCTGCCGGGTGAGCCGATCAACGGCTTCGCGCCGGCCGCCTGCACGGTCGGTGGGCAGGTGCACGTGAGCGTGGCGGACGGCAGCGTGCACCGGCTTTCGGAGACCGGCCGGCACTGGGAGCCGGTGGCGAGCGTGGTGCCGCGGATCGTCCACCGGGCCGTGCCCGACGGCGACGCCCACCTGGTGCTCGTCGGCGGGGCCGCCCACGCGGCAAACCTCGACTTGGTCGAGCGGGTGCCCGTGGGGAAGTGACGCCTCCGCGGTCGCCCGGGGCATTCCGCCAGACGGCCGCCTTCGGGCCTCACCCGCGGAGCGAAGCGGATGTCCCGTCAGTGATTCACGACGGTGAGATCGTAGACGAACCGGCCCTGCGGGTTGCGGGAGCGGTCGAGCACGAAGCCGCATTCGAACACCGCCGAGTGACAGCCGCCGCCCGGTCCCGAAGCCGTCGCCCAGCCCGCGGGCTCCCAGCGGTGGATCGTGAGCCGCACGTCGGCGCCGCGGGCATCGACGAGCCAGAACTCGCGGACGCCGGCTGCATGGTAGGCGGCCGGTAGCCGCTCCGTGTCTTTTCGGACCGAGGAGTCGCTCACGATCTCGACGACCAGGTCGGGGCCGCCCTCGAGTTCCACGAACCGGTCGGGTCGCCCACCTACCGCGGGCACGAGCCGCACGCGGCCGGCCGCGAGCGCTGCTTCGGAAACGACCACCACATCAGGCTCGACGGAGAGATCGGCGGCAGCGGCCGACACCCGCGTCTCACCGGTGAAGAGGTGCATGCTGCGGGCCTTCACGAGCGGCAGCAGCCGGCCCACGATCTCGCTCTTGACTGTGCCGTGCGTGAAAATGTCTTCCGGTGACATGTCTACCTCGATGCAGGAGGCCACCCAGTCAATCCGGCCAGACGACGGAAAATGAGGCGAACGCGACCAGCGGCGAAAGGCGTCGAGCGTGGCGACCTCGCCGGGGATCTCGCACTGGTCGGCGACGAGGACGGTGGCCATCGGGGAGGCACTCGCGGAGAGTTGGGCGGAAGACTGTTCGTCTGTATATATAGAGTGCGGGGTCGGTCCCGGTCAAGCAGTCGCGTCCGCCGTGGACCAGGCAATCCTGTCCGGCAGTCAGTGCACGCCCAGGCTGGCCCAGCCGTCCTGCTGGCGGTTGAGGTTGAAGATCATCGCCGAGTGGGCGACCTTCACGCCCGGCAGGATGTCGGCCAGGGCGTGGCCCGAGCGAACCACCGACTGGCCGCAGACCCAGACCTCGACGCCGTTGTCGAGAAGCTTCTCGACCAGCTCCCGGTTGGGGTTGGAACCGCCGCCGGTCCGCTCGTGGGCGGTGTCGGTGAGGGCGGCCGCGGTGGCATTGAAGTGGAGGATCACGGCGATCTGGGGGCGGGCGGCCGAGAGCCCCTCCTTGGCGTAGAGATTCACGAGCCGGGCGGCGCTCTCCAGGCCCCGGTTGGGCTTGCCGGCCGGAGCGGCGGCGGTGGTGTCGAACACGACCCGACCGCCGATCCGGGGCCGCTCCCCGGCCTCCGGCAAAGCCACCACCGAGCCATAGCCCTCGATCTGCGGAAACTCGAGTGGCAGCGAAAGCCGCGGGGGGCCGGATTCACCGGCCGCAGGCGGCGTGCCGGGCTGGGCGAGCGCCGTCGCGAGGCCGAGGAAGACGAGCGCGAGCGGGGCAACGAGGCGGGCGGCGGCATGCATCGGGAAGGCTCCAGCGGGCAAAGACGAAATCAGAACGAAACCGAACACGCAGTCAGAATATCACCGAGCGAGCAGTTCTTGCACGATCACAAGCACGGCCACGGCCACGATCGCGACGGCGAACAGGCGGCCCAGCAGGGGGCCGGTCAGCCGTCGGCCGATCGCCGAGCCCGCGAACAGGCCGGGGATGCTGCCGGCCACGAAGCCGCCGGCGATGTCGAGCGGGATCTCCCGGCCGGCGGCCAGCTGGGAAGCGACCGCCGAGAGTCCGACGAGCGTCATCACGAAGAGCGATGTGCCCACCGCCCGCGGCACGCCCATCGCCGCGAAGGTGACGAGCGCCGGCACGATCAGAAACCCGCCCCCCACGCCGAACAGGCCCGAGAGCAGGCCCACCGCGAGGCCCACCACCGCCAGCACCGTCCCGCAGCGGCTGGTGATCCGCAGCCTGCCCTCCGGGTCGCGGCGGCAGGCCGGGCCGCTGCCGGCGGCCACGGCCGCGGGGGGCAGCCGCTCGGCCACGTCGCGGGCCTTGGCCCACATCCGGGCCGCGATCACGAGCATCAGGATCGCGAACCCGACGAGCAGCGGCTGCTCTGGAATCCGGCCCCCCAGCCAGCTGCCCACGGGCGCCGTCAGCATCCCGGCCGCCGCGAACAACAGGCCGGTGGGGATCTCGACCTGGCCATACCGCCACCGCTCGACGGCCCCGACGGCGGCGGTCACCGCCACCGTCACCAGCGAGATCGCGACCGCGGTCGGCGGGTCGGTGCCGAGCCCGTAGACGAGCAGCGGCACGGCGAAGATCGCCCCGCCCCCGCCGGTCAGCCCCAGCGACAGGCCCACCACGAGCCCCGCCGCCACGGCCGCGACCGGCGGCCACGGGGGGGCAGTGGCCAGACCGGTCGCGGCGAAGAGGAGGAGCGAGGGCATCGGGCGGCGTTCCTGGTCAGCTGGCGGCGCCGGTGGCGGTCGGCTCCTTCGTGGCCACCCAGGCCTTGAAGCCGCCGATCAGGTCGTGGGCGTCCTTGCGGCCGAGCTGCTGGAGCAGGCTCACGCCAATCGCCGAGCGATAGCCCCCCTCGCAGTGGACCACGACGGGCCGGTCGGCCGGCAACTCGGCGATCCGCTCGGCCAGCCGTGGCAGCGGGATGTTAACGCTCCCGGCCACGTGGCCGCCGGCATGCTCGGCCTCAGAGCGGATATCGAGCACCACCGGCGGGCGGCCGGCGTCCGCTCGCTTGCCGGAGAGCCACTCGGCCAGGGCCGGGGCCGTGATCCGCTCGGTCCGCTCGACCAGGTCGCCGCGATGCTCGAGGGCCCGCATGCCGCCCTGGAGGTAGCCGGCCACGTTGTCGAAGCCGATTCGTCCCAGCCGCATCACGGCCTCCTCCTCGCCTCCCTCCTCGGCGATCACAACGATCGGCTTCTCGTGCGAGAGCATCGAGCCGGCCCAGGTGGCGTACTTCCCGGAGAGGGCGATGTTGAGCGCGCCGCGGAGGTGGCCTCCCTCGAAGTCGATCCCGTCGCGGACGTCGAGCAGCTGGGCCCCCGACTTCTCGAGGGCCAGCACCTCGTCCACGGAGAGGGCCTGGAGCTGCTTGGCCATCGCGTCGTGGAGGGCGGTCCGCTCCTTGCGGTTCAGGATCGCGTCGTGCACGAAGTAGTCGGGCGCCTCCGGCTGGTCGGCCGTGACGATCGTCTTGAAGTCTTCCAGACTCATTGGCTGGGGGGGGGGGGTGAACTTCTTCTGCTCGCCGATCGTCGAGGAAAGCTCGGTGGACAGGCTCTTGCCGCACAGGCTGCCGGCCCCGTGGGCCGGGTAGACGAGCGTGGCGTCGGGGAGCTTCCGGAGCTTGGCGACGCTCTCGTAGAGCATGTCGGCCAGCTCGT
>CAYRNG010000403.1:0-1748 GCA_964425395.1 uncultured Candidatus Kuenenia sp.
GTCGTGATGATCAGGATCAGGTTGCCGATCACGCAGGCCAGGATGTCGAGAAAAGGAAACAGCGACACTCCCTGCTTCCGTGCCGTTCTCGGTCGTCCCATGGCTCGGTGCCCGGCTGGTTACCGCCTCCGGCCGTTGCCGAACAGGCTCCAGCCCGACTTCGGCCGCACTTCCACCACCACCCGCTCCTCGCCCAGCCGCTCGAGCGTGTCGGCCAGCGCCGCCAGGCCCCGTTCGAGCGCCGCGGTGTAGGCCTGCACGCTGGCGGCCGATTCCCGCAGCGATTCCCCGGCCTCCTGCCGGGCCGCGGAGGCGTCGGCCACGACGCGGGCCAGGCCCTCGCGGGAGGCCGTCACGAGGCCGTCGATCTCGCCGACGCGGGCTGCCTGCCTGGAGTGCTCCGCCACGAGTTGGGCGTTAACCTCCTCCCAGCCCTGCTTCACCTGGGCCGCCACGTCGGCGCCGAGGGAACGAACCTTCTGCGTCCAGGCCTCGAGCTGGGCCTGGTGGGGGGCCAACGCCCGGTCGATCAACGCCGCCACCTCGCTGCGGCTGCCTCCCACGCCCCGCTCGGCACCCCCCTCGAGGCCGTCGTCGAGCCGGCGGAGGAAGTTCTCGTTGGTGTACTCGTCGATCTGGCCGAGGATGTCGCCCTCGTACTTCTGCAGGCTGCTGACCGGGAAGGTGAGGATCATCGCCATCGAGAGGGCCACGAGCGTGGTGTCGAAGGCGGTTCCCAGGCCGGAGGTGATGCTCTTGAGGCCATCCTTCAAGGCCCCGATGTCGCTCGAGGATTCGAGGGTGCCGGTGAAGCCCCCCACGGCGCTACTGACGCCGATCACCGTCCCCAGGAAGCCGAGGATCGGGATCGCCCAGATGAAGACGTGAAACATCGTGTAGCTCGAATCGACGTTGCTGGCGTCGATGTCGCTCTGGCTGGAGAGCATGGTGGCCGTGTCGGGGGCGCTCTTGCGGACCCGGAAGTGCTCGAGGCCGCGGAGGCAGCGGGTGACGAGAAAGCTGCCCGCCGCCTCCTTGGGCAGCGCTCGGATGTGCGACACGAACCGGTCGAGGTTGCCGAGGCTGATCGTCTCGCCGAGCTCCGTCGGGAGCACGTCGTAGAGCAGGCCCCGCTGCTGCCGCCGGATCTTGAACCACTTCTGGAGGAGCATCCCGCCCGCCCAGAAGAAGAGGAACACTTCCACGATCGGCACCCAGCCCCCTTCGGCCAGCGACGAGGTGCCGATGAACAGCCGGCCGAGATAGGTCTGCTTGCCGCCGATCGTGGCGATCGGCCAGAGCAGGGCGTAGAAGGCGGCCGTGCCGGCGATCGCCCCGAGGAAGGCCAACAGGCCGCTGACGTTGGTGTCGGGGGTGGCGGCGAAGGCGGCCGCAGAGGCGGGCGGCGGGGCGGAGCGGGCCTTGGCCGCCTTGGGCTGGCCCGCGGGCCGCTTGGAGGTGGCCGCATCCGGCCGAGCGGTCTTGGGAGCGGAGGACGCGGAGGTCGGGCCCGGCTTGGCGGTGAAGTCGAAGGCCTCGGGAGACGCCTCCGGCTCGGCAGCCTCCTCGGGCCGGCGGACGGTCACCGAACTGCGGCAGTAGGGGCAGCGGGCGGTCTTGCCGACCAGTTCGTCCCGCCCCTTGAGCGGCTTGCCACAGGTCGGGCAGGGCATTGTGAAAAACATGGGTCCGTCCCGCGACCGAAACCCTGAGTCTCCCCGCGGGGCCGCGGGGGTGTCAATCGGTGG
>CAYRNG010000404.1:0-6900 GCA_964425395.1 uncultured Candidatus Kuenenia sp.
AAGGCGCTCGGGAGGATCTACCGGATCAAGGAGGGCTTCGGCCCGATCTCGATCGGGCGGCTGGCACTGTTGGCCACGATTCCCCTCGGCCTGATGCTCTACCTCTCGCTGCGGATGCCCTGGGCGATCAAGCGCTACCGGCTCACCAACCGGCGGGTGCGGATCGAGCAGGGGATCGACCCCAAGGTCATGCAATTCGTCACGCTCGACGGCTTCGACGCGATCGACGTCGAGGTGGGGCCTGGGCAGGAGTGGTATGCGGCCGGCGACCTCGTCTTCCGCCGCGGGCCGATCGAGACGCTGCGGCTGCCTGGGGTGAGCCGGCCGGAGTCGTTCCGCCGGGTCTGCCTCGAGGCTCGCCAGGCCTACGTGAGCGTGGCCAAGGCCCAGCCGGAGCAGGCTGCCGCCGTGTAGGCGGAGCCGAATCATCAGCCCGAAAGGGGACAGTCCCCTGCGGGGAGAGTCCCCGATGGCCGCTCAGACCGCGCGGCGGTTTGCGACCGGGCCGCGGGCCTTGATCGCGGCGGTGATGGCCTCGCGGGCCTCGTCGTCGAGGTCGCAGGCCAGCGCCCGGGCGTTTTCACGCACCTGCGCCCGGCTCGTCGCGCCGAACAGCACGCTCGTGATCCCCGGCTGCTCGGCCGTCCAGGCGAGCACGAGATCGGGCAGGGCCACGCCGCGGCGGCCATCGGCCGTCGGAACCCGGGCGGCGATCGGCCGGAGGGCGTCCACGAAGTCGAGGTTTCGGGCGAACTCCTCGCCGTTGAACATCGGATACTTGTGGCGGCTGTCGCTCGCCGGAAAGACCTGGCCGCGGGTCATCGTGCCGGCCAGCAGACCCTTCATCAGTGGCCAGTAGACCACCATCGCCACGCGGTGGCTCACGCACCAGGGGAGAATCTCCCGCTCGATCTCCCGCTGGAGCATGTTGAAGTGCAGCTGGCAGGCGGAGAGCGGGCACTCGGCCGCGAACCGCTCGAGCTGCTCGACCGAGGCGTTCGAGAGGCCGATCGCCCGGGCTTTCCCGGCGTCGAGCAGCCGGCGGAGCTCACCGGCCGAGTCCTCGATCGGGATCGTCGGGTCGGGTGCGTGCAGGTAGAGCAGATCGAGCCGGTCGGTGCCCAGCCGCCCGAGGCTTTCCTCCACCTCGGCCCGGATCCGCACCGGCCGACCGTCCACGGCCTGCCGTCGGGGCGGGTCGCGGGACGCATCCGGCTCCCAGTGGATCCCGCACTTGCCGGCGATCACGACCGAGTCGCGGGCCGCCGGGCCGATCTCGGCCAGGGCCGCCCGGATTGCCCGCTCGCTCTCGCCGTGCTCGCCGTAGCAGTAGGCCGTGTCGAGGTGGGTGATGCCGAGGTCGATCGCCGCCCGCACCGTGGCCACCGCCGCTTCGTGGGTCACGCCCGCGCGGGTCATGCCCGCCAGCGGCCAGCAGCCGAGGCCAAGCGGGGTGACGAGAATAGGGGGGCGGTGGGGAGAAGCAAATGAAGGGAGACAGTCCCCTGCGGGGACAGTCCCCGAAGAGGACGAGCCGAGCGGACGGGGGGCGGTGTTCATGGCTTTTTGACGATCGGGCCGCGGGGCGGGAGAATTTTAAGCGTGGCCCGGGCAGGCTTGACAGAAAGTGAACAGGCGTTCACAATGCGTGGGCAGTTTTTGTGGAGGACATGTCATGTCGATCGTGGTTTCAGACCAGGACTTGGTCGAGCGGCTCACGGCTGCCGGCTCGGCGAAACTGCAGGACGCAGCGGGCAAGCCGATCGGGCGGTTCTTCACGGAAGATGAGTTTCGCCGAATGGTGGCTGATTGGATGTTGGCGAACGTCTCAACCGCAGAACTCGACGCCGATTTTGAGTCGCGGCAGGGCCGGACGTTAGAGGAAATCTGGAAACGGCTGGGTGCGTGATGGGAATACCGGGAGGGTATCAGGTCTTCTGGCATGCCGCCGCCGAGCAGCAATTGGCGGCGATCTGGATGGCAGCGAGTGACCGAAGCGAGGTCGCTGCCGCCGTGAATGCTTGCGATCAGTCCCTTTGTCAGCACCCGCAGGCCGTCGGAGAATCAAGAGAGGGGCCTTATCGGATCAGCATCGTCAGGCCACTGGCATTCATTTTTCGCGTCTCGGAATCCGACCGCAGCGTCTGGGTCATGCGCGTGCGGCACGTGCGGCACTCTGATTGACCCCGGGAAAGCTGCCCGTCGCCAGGAAGCTGTCGACGAGGTCGGCGGTCTCGGGGCGAAACAGGAGGCCTGTGTGCCAGGTGGGGAGCGTGACGTGGGCGTGGGGGACGTCGGGATGGGTGCTCTCCTCGGTCACGAGCGCATCGTAGGCGGCGGCGATCACGCCCACCTCCACGCCCGCCGGCATCGGCAACCGGTTGACCAGGCTCTCAGGCTGCGTCGAGAGCTCGGCCACCGGCTTGAGCAGCCGGCCGAAGGTGCTCGTCGCCGCCGTGGCCACGAACGAGCCGTGATTCGGCGGGGCCAGCATCACGAACCGGCCCAGCTTGGCCGGCCGGTAGGTCTCCAGGGCCGCCCGGCCGATGATGCCCCCCATGCTGTGCCCCACGAGATGGATCGTGCCGATCCGCGGATCGGCGTCGAGGGCGGCGAGCTCCCCCGCGAACCGCTCGGCGTGCACCAAGAGCGAGCACTGCATGTTCCAGTAGCCCCAGGCGTCGGTCAGGTAGCCCAGCCGCCGGAGCCGCCGGGCCAGCACCGCGAGCAGGAACTTGTTGGCCAGGAAGCCGTGGACGAGCACCACGCACTCTTTGGCGTGCTCCGGAGCGGCGGCAGCGTCGAACCGGACAGAGGGCATGCGGGGAAAGGACGAAAGGGGGACAGTCCCCTTCAGGGGACAGTCCCCGTTTCGCTCTTCGGAAGGGAAGGGGGACAGTCCCCAGGCGGGGACAGTCCCCGGGGCCGCTGCGGCGCCGGGCAGCAGTCGAGCGGGCAGACGTCGTGGCTGGCCGGCAGCCGGCCGATCGCCTCCCGGTCGGGCAGCTCCCAGGCCCGCTCCGCGATCAGGTCGCGAACCATGGCCACGAACTCGGGCTCCGTGCCCACCGTCGCTGCCCGGGCCATCTCCACGCCCAACTCGCGGCACAGGTCGGCCGCCTCGGTGTCGAGGTCGTAGAGCACTTCCATGTGGTCGGAGATGAAGCCGATCGGGGCGATCACGAGCCTGCCCTTTCCAACGGCGTGCTGAAGTCTGATCTCGTCGCAGATGTCGGGCTCGAGCCAGGGTTGGCTCGGCGGGCCGCTGCGGCTCTGGTAGACGAGCTTCCAGTCGGCCAGGCCCGCCTCTTCGGCCACCAGCCGGCACGACTCCTCGAGCTGGACCACGTATTTCGACGTGTCGGCCATGCTCATCGGGATGCTGTGGGCCGTGAACAAGACGGGCACCCCGCCGCGAGCCTCGGCCGGAAACTGCTCCAGGGCGGTTTGCACGTTGCGGGCAAACGGCCGCACGTAGCCCGGGTGGTTGAAGAACACCCGGATCTTGTCCACCACCGGCGCCCGCTCGCCGAGCGGCTCCCGGGCCGCGGCGATGTTCTCGCGGTACTGCCGGCAGCCGGAATAGCAGCTATAGCCGCTCGTCACAAAGGCGATCGCCCGCTTGACGCCGGCATCGGCCATCTCCCGAAGCGTGTCGGTGAGCAGCGGATGCCAATTGCGATTGCCCCAGTAGACCGGCAGCCGGGGGCCGCGGCGGTCGAGCTCCTCCCGGAGGGCCGCGATCAGGGCCAGGTTCTGCTCGTTGATCGGGCTCTTGCCGCCGAAGTGCTGGTAGTGCTCGGCCACCTCCAGCATCCGCTCGCGGGGCACGTTGCGGCCGCGGAGCACGTTTTCCAGAAACGGCATGACGTCATCGGGGCCGTCCGGTCCGCCGAACGACACGAACAGCACGGCGTCGTAGGCTGCGGGGCGATCAGGGTCGTCAGACGAAATGGGCATGGGCCGCGGTAGAAACCTGGGGATGGCGAGCGGAACGGACTGACCCCACGGGGATTCGAACCCCGGTTCCCGCCGTGAAAGGGCGGTGTCCTAGGCCTCTAGACGATGGGGCCGCGGCGGGACTCGACGATCGGGCCACGCGCAGCACGTTCATCATAGCCGGGAAAAGCCGGCAGCGGGATCCCAAGCTGGGGAGACAAACCGGGCATGACAGGTTGCAAACCTGCCCCACGGCACTTGGTTCACTCGGCCTCGGGAGCGGCCTCGGCGGTCGGAGCTTCGGCCGGAGCCGATACCGCCGGGAGATCGATCGGTTCGCCCCGGGCGATCGCCTCGAAGACCTCGCGGCGGTGCACGGGCACCTCCTTGGGAGCCTCGACGCCGAGCCGCACTTTGTCGCCACGAATCTCCACCACGACGATCGTGATGTCGTTATTGATGACGATGCTCTCGTCCTTTTTCCGCGACAATACGAGCATGGGCCAATCCTTGGCGGGCCACGGCGGGGAGACTGAATCGAACGATTCTTCCGAAAACCCCTGAAATGTAGAGGTTTCCAGGCTTTCGTCAAGCAAATTCCGGGCCTTTCCTGGCCAGGGCCGAAAAACCGGCTTTTTCCCCTGTTTTCGCCCCGGTGACCCGTCTCGCCGGCCCACTGGACAATGCCGCCGCCGCGATTCGCTGGGTGGGTTCCGGGCCCCTGGGGCCCCTCGGTCGGCCACCCGACAAAGCCCCCGCACGATGCGAGCTGGTAGCCGAGCGGCCCGAGCCGGTGGCACTCGGGCCAGCTCCAGGCAGACTGCAAGTCCGCCCCACGTCACGTCGTGGGGCAGGTTTGGAACCTGCCGGAACTGCGGCGACGGGTTGTTGGCTTCAGGCGTCGTTCTATACTGGCGACGTTCAGCCGCAGGTTCGCGGCTGCCCTCGGGCTCAGAGCCGATTTCGGAGCGCATCGTGAAGGAGTGGTTTCGCAATCTGTTCACGGCCGTCAAGACGGTCGTTGACGGCATGCTCGTCACCTTCCGCGTGTTCGGCAGCACGTTCGACCAAGAGCGGCGGACATTCACCGAGCACTTCGAGTATCCCGAGCTGCCCGCCCCGGTCGCCGCCCGGTATCGGGGCTTCCACCGCTACGACCTGACAACCTGCATCGCCTGCGACCAGTGCGCCAAGGCCTGCCCGGTGGACTGCATTTACATCGGCAAGGAGCGGGTCGAGAACGGCAAGGGCTTCCGGGTCAGCGGCTTCACGATCGACTACTCGAAGTGCATGTTCTGCGCCCTCTGCGTCGAGCCCTGTCCCGTGGACTGCATCTTCATGGGCTCCACCCTCGACCTCTCCTGCTACAGCCGCGACGGCACGATCGTCGACTTCGCCCGCCTCCCGGTCGAGGTGGCCTGGGGCCGCGACACGCTCAACCCGACGGCCGTGGCGGCCTCGAAGGTGATCGTGGAGCCGGTCCACGGCGGCCCCAACCAGTAAGCAGCAACCCCCCCGCGGCACCGCCCGAGCCACCATGAGCCTTCCCGATCCCGTTCTGATCACCGGCTACGTGGCACTGTTCGTGGCCCTCGGCGGCGCCTTCCTGGCCGTCAACCTCCTCGTCGGCTGGCTGGTCCGGCCGCGGGAGCCGAACGTCGAGAAGCTCGAGGTCTACGAGTGCGGCGAGCCCACGATCGGCTCGAGCTTCGTGCAGTTCGACCTCCGGTTCTACGTGGTCGCGCTGTTGTTCATCATCTTCGACGTCGAGGTGGCCCTGTTCTTCCCCTGGGCCACGGTGTTTGGCAAGGCGAACCAGCTGGCCGACCCGGCCCTGGCCACGGCGACCGCCGCCGGGGAGCTCTCGCCGGCGGCAGTCGGCGTGATGCAGGAGCTGGGCGTCTGGAACCCCCGTCTGCCCGAGCCCGACGTGCTCCGCGAGCCGCTGGCCGAGAAGATCGTCTGGGCCCGGGAGCGGGCGGCCCTCGCCGGCCGCACCGATCTGACCGAAGCCCAGGCCCTGGCCGAATGGTCGGTGGCCGAGACCGGCTCGAAGCTCGCCCGCACGGCGCTGGTGGACATGGCGGTCTTCTACGCGGTGCTGCTCGTCGGCTTCGCCTACGTCTGGTATCGGGGCGATCTCGACTGGGTGCGGGCTGTGGCCGCCCAGCGGGCTGGCCCGCCGAGCCCAGAGGCCACCTGACTCTTCCCTCCCCGCTTCCTCACCTCGGCATTTCGCTTCCTCCCATGCGCGGCCCCTCCTTTCTCGACCAACTGGCGGCGGCCGTCCCCGGCGGCGTGGTCGGCCAGAACCTCGAGGCCCTCGATCCCTGGGTCGAGATCGCCCCCGAGCGGATCGCCGACGTCTGTCGCTGGCTGGCCAAGTCGAGCCCGGTGCGGTTCGACTCGGTGCAGTGCATCACGGTCGTCGATTGGCTCGAGACCGACCCCAAGAAGGCGGCCAAGGTTTCCTGGCAGCCCCGGCTCGAGCTCGTCTACCACCTCTGGAGCACCGCCTCGAAGGTGAGCCTCGTGCTCAAGGCCACCCTGCCGCGGTGGAAGAACGACACCCCCGGCGAGCTGCCCGAGGTGCCCAGCGTGACGGGTGTCTGGCGGGGGGCCGACTGGCACGAGCGGGAGGTCTATGACCTGTCGGGCGTGTGGTTCACCGGCCACCCCGACCTGCGGCGGATCCTCTGCCCGGAGGACTGGGATGGCTACCCGCTGCGCAAAGACTACGAGCAGCCGCTCGAATACCACGGCATCCGGGGGAAGTGAGTATGTCCAGCATCATCGACGACGATCCGCGGATCATCGAGTTCGACGTCCGCACCGACGAGATGCTCGTCAACATGGGGCCCCAGCACCCCTCCACCCACGGCGTGCTCCGGCTCGACCTCCGAGACGATCTCGCCGTCGGTCCGGAGCACGAGCCGGAGCACGCGCATGTTGAACTGCAAC
>CAYRNG010000405.1:0-6349 GCA_964425395.1 uncultured Candidatus Kuenenia sp.
GCGGGCAGCCTGACGGCCGGCCCAGGAGACGAGCCGTTCGAGCCGCGAGTGGACGCTGCCGGTTGCGCTCCAGCCATCGGTGGCCAGCACGCCGAGCCCGCCCCGCGGCACCCGCGGCAGCGTGCCGAGCCCGAGCCGGGAGAGCGGCCCCTGCCGGCGGGCGGCGGCCAGTTCGATCTCCCACAGGCCCCAGGTGGTGTTGCGGCACCGCCAGCCGGTAGGCGCAGGCCGCCGGCTACCGCGGCCGGCGGCCGGCAGCGAATCGACGAGCACCGCCCGGATGCCCTCTTCGACGAGCAGCTCGCGATGGGCTACCGCCTCCGCCTGGCGAACGGCGATCGCCAGCAGGTCGGGCAGGAGTTCGCGACCCCGGGTCAGGACCGCCCGGAGCCGTTGCCGCGAGCCGAAGGCCGTCGCGGGCAGTTGGAGGGCGATCTCGTGCCGGCCGGAGAGGCCGGTGAGCATGTCGGCGGCCGCCACGAGGTCACTCTCGGCGACGAGCCAGGTCACAGGCACCGCACCATCGACCCGCGGGCCGCCGGCTCCCCGCCGGGCTGATCGGGGAAGGCCCGACATGGTTCCGCAGACAACGATCGTCGGTGGCGATTTCCCGGCTGGCATGCAAAGCTCCCCTCGACCGGCCGCGGGCACCAGCCGCCGCCTCTCCTTTCGGGTATCGACCGCCACGGGCGGCTCGCTCAAGCCGACTCCGCGCCGCAGGCCGCCGTCAGCCGCCGATCGAGGCGGGCGAGTCGGCCGCCTGGGGCGACCCTGACGGCTGGTCCGCCTGCGACTGCTCGTGCCGCACGATGGCAGCCACCAGGTCGGAGGCCGTGGCGGCCGTCGCCTCGACCGTCGGCTCGAGGCCGAACCGCCGCAGCACCGCCGACGTGACGGGGCTCAAGCTGGCGATCCGCCAGGATCGGGACCGGATCGAGGGGCCGAACAGCCGGATTGCCGCCTCCGCGATCGCCCCGCTTGTGATGGTCACCCAGGGTGATTCGAGTCGGCCCACGACCGCCTCCATGGCCGGGGTGAGCTCCTCGACCGGCAGGCTTTCGTAGGCGGCCACCTCATCGACATGCTGGCCCGCCTCCTCGAGGCTCCGCCGCAAGAGGTCCCGGCCGCGGCCGGCCCGGATGAGCAGGAACCGGCCTCCGGGAGGCAGGGGCCCGAAGCTCTCCACGAGCCCCTCGGAGCGAAACTCATCGGGCACCAAGTCGCAGACGAAGCCTGCCGCCGCCAGACTCCGCCGCGTGGCCGGGCCGATCGCCGCCAGCCGGGCGGTGCCCAGGGCTCGGCCGTCACTGCCCTGCCCCCGCAGGGCCTCGAGAAAGCCGTTCACGCCGTTGGCACTGGCGAACACGATCCAGTCGTAGGTGTCGAGCCGGCCAACCGCGGCCGCGAGGGGAGCCGGATCGGTCGGTGGGGCGATCCGGATGGCCGGCAGGGCGAGGCAGTGGCCCCCGGCGGTGCAGATGAGGCTGGCGATTTCCCTCTCCTGCCCCGCCGGTCGGGTCACGATCACCGTCTGGCCCTCGAGCGGACCGCGGCCGGCGGCCTCGGCCACCGCTCCCACGATCAGCACGGCCGGCGGCTGCCAGCCATCGCGGGCGGCGACCGCTGCCACCTCGGCCAGCGTGGCCGTGGCCACCCGCTGGTCGGGCCAGGAGCAGCGGCTGACGAGCGTCACGGGCGTATCGGCGGCCCGGCCGGCCTCGATCAACCGCCGCGACCAGGCGGCGAGCTGTTCGATGCCCATGTACACGGCCAGCGTGCCCGGCAGGCTGGCAAACGGAGCCAGATCGATCGGCTCCTCCTTGCCGCGGGCCTCGTGGCCGGTCACGAGCGTCAGGCTCGAGGCCTCCGCGCGGCTGGTGAGCGGCATCACCGTCGCCGCGGCGGCAGCCAGGGCCGCGGTCACCCCGGGCACGATCTCCACCGCCACCCCCGCCCGCCGCAGCGGCGCGAGCTCTTCGGCCAGCCGGGCGAAGACCGTGGGGTCGCCCCCCTTGAGCCGCACCACCGTGCGGCCCGACGCCGCCAGGCGGGCGAGCAACTCGCCCGTGGTGCCCCCCGGATCGGCATCGGCCAGATCCCGCCGGTCGATGCAGATCCGCTCGCAGCTCGGCGGCAGGAGGGCCATCACCTGCGGATGAACGAGCCGGTCGTGGACGACGACATCGGCCGCGGCGAGCCGCTCGCGGGCCCGCACCGTGAGCAGATCGGCGGCCCCCGGCCCCGCGCCGACGAACGCGACCCGGCCGACCGGCTCGGGAGGAGACGATTCCGATTCGGGTTGGCGGAGCATGCGGCGAGGCGGGGTTTGTGGCACCGGGATGGGAAACTTACACTGATCGGCTTTCCGACCGCTTGGGCCGTCGGGCCGCTGGCAGCCTGTTTTCCGCTCGGTGGCCGCTTTGCCCAGGCGGCCGGCGGGGCCAACTGATCTCGCAGGAATCGTCTTTCGTCATGGCAACTGAGTCTACCGCGGCTTCCCCGGCCCCGGCCGATCCCACCAAATCGGCCTCCTGGTCGGCCCTCTCCCAGGGGGAGCGGTCGCGGCTCCTGCAGTGCTACCGCACCGGGATGCAGGCCGCCGGCAACGCCCAGTATGCGATCGACATGTTCGCGATGTGCGTGGCGGGAGACCCGGGGAACGTGGTCTTCCTGCAGGCCTTTCTGGCGGCCCTCCGCCAGAAGTACGGCCTCAAGAAGGCGGGCACGCTCTCGTCGCTGATGTCGGTGGGCGGCCGGACAGGACTCAAGCGGCTGGCCGCCGCCGCCAAGTGGCGGGAGCTGATCAAGCAGGGCGTGGACATCCTCAAGGGCAACCCCGCCGACTCCGGCTGCCTGCTGGCCATGGCGGAGGCCTGCGAGAACCTGATGTTCATCGACTGCCAGGCCGCCTACCTCCGATTCGCGCTCGATGCGGCGCCCGCCGACGCCGAGGTCAACCGCCAGTGCGCCCGGTTCGCCGCCGGCCAGGGTAACTTCAACCAGGCCATCGAGTGCTGGCGGCGGATCGCCCGGCTCAAGGGGATGGGCGAGGAGGCCGATCGGGAAATCGCCCGGCTGTCGGTCGAGAAGACGATCGTCGATGGGCAGGGGCTCACCGGCCGGGGGGCCGCTTCCGCGGCAGCCGGCGCCGCCGACCCGGGCAAGCCGACCAGCCGCCGCGGCCAGCTCGAGCAGGCCGTGCGCGACAATCCGGCCGACATCGACTCCTCCCTCGAGCTGGCCGACGTGCTCGAGCAGGAAGGAGCGATCGAACAGGCGGAGAAGGTGCTCGCCAAGGCGCTCGCCGCCTCGGGCAACGAGCTCAAGGTGCGGGAGCATGTCGAAGACCGGCAGCTCCGCTGGTCGCGGGCCAAGGTGATGCTGGCCGAGAAGCGGGTCGAGGCGGATGACACGCCTGAGAATCGGGCTGTCGTCGAGAAGCTTAAGCTGGCAGGGCTGCGGCAGGAGATCGAGGTCTTCGCGGCCCGGGTCGCCCGCTATCCCGACAACCTGACCTGGAAGTACGAGCTGGCTCTGCGGCTGAAGTCGGCCGGCAAGCATCCCGAGGCGATCAAGTATTTCCAGGAGGCCCTCAAGGACGTGCGGCGGAAGGGGGTGATCTCGCTCGAGCTGGGCGAGTGCTTCCAGGGGATCAAGCAGTATCAGCTGGCGATGCAGAACTACGAGGCGGCCATCGAGGCCCTTACCGACCGGGAACTCGAACTGCGGAAGCGGGCCCTCTACCGGGCGGGGGTGCTGGCGGCCGGTCTCAAGGACTTCGATTCGGCCCAGAAACACCTCTCCACCGTGGCCGGGCTCGACTTCGGCTATCGGGATGTAGCCCAGCGGCTGGACAAACTGCGGACGGCGAGGGATAAAGGGGCGTCGGAGGGCTGAGCCTGCCGGGCCGCCCCCTTTCCCGTCGATCCCCTGTTCAGGAATCCCGATGCCTCATTCGGCCAGTGCCAAGAAGCGGAATCGTCAGAACCTCCGCGACCGCGAGCGGAATCGCGCCATCAAGTCCACGCTCAAGACCTCGATCCGCAAACTGCTCGCCGCCGTCACCAGCGGCGACGCTGAGCAGGCGAGCCAGCAGTTCCGGGCCGCCGTCAAGACGGCCGACCAGGCTGCCGCCAAGGGCACGATCCACCGCAACCGGGCGGCCCGGATCAAGTCGCGGCTCTCGGCCCGGGTGAAGGCCGCGGCCCAGGGCAACACGACCGCTGCGGCACCGGCCAAGGGCCGCAAGGCCAAGGCCTGAGCCACCGCGCTCACGCTCGTAGGTCCGTCACGCCGTGATGGACTACCCGCCCCGTCTGGCAGCGCCGTTTCCCGATCGCTCGTGCCGGCGGCCCGAGCCTACAAGCTCGTGACGAACCTACCCCGCCCCGTCACCAGACGACCGCGGTGGCGTCGAAGACAGGCCCCTCGATGCAGGTGCGACGGTAGTCCCAGCCTCCGGCGGGATCGCGAATCGCGGCCACGCAGGTGAAGCAAATCCCGATGCCGCAGGCCATCGGTGTTTCCAGCGAGACGGCGCAGGGGATCTGACGAGCGGCCGTCCAATGGGCCACCGCCGCCATCATCGGCTCGGGTCCGCAGGTCGCCAGGTGCATGCTTTCCGAGCCGAGCTGGCCGGTGGCGGCCAGGTGATCGAGCAGGTCTACCACGGTCCCCTTCAGGCCGGCGGAGCCGTCGAGCGTCGCCAGATGGACCTCGCAGCCGGCCGCTTGAAAGTCGTCGAGGTCACCGAACACGGCGGCCGTGCGGCCGCCCCAGCAGAACGTGATCCGCCGGGCCGTGGCCGGCGAGCGGCCCGGCCTGCCGTAGCACGCCCGGCCGGCTCGTTCCCGGGCCAAGGCCAAGAGGGCCGTCTGACCGATCCCGCCAGCAACCAGCACGAGGTGCTCGACCGGCGGCGGATTGAAGCCGTTGCCGAGCGGCCCCCAGACCACGAGCTCCTCGCCGGCCGGCATCCCGGCCAGGGCCGAGGTGAAGCGGCCGTGCACCGCGTAGACGAAGTCGGCATACCGGGGCTGGCCGTCGGGCCCTGGAAAGACGTCGTAGACCGCCAGCGGCCGGGCCAGGAGGGGGTCGGTGCGGCCGGGAATCCGGACCATCGCAAACTGCCCCGGCAGGGCCGTGGCCGCGAGGGCGGCCGCCTCGACTCGGATTCGCCAGATCCCTTCAGCGATCGGACGGTGGTCCACGATCGGCACCCGCTCGTGGCAGGCCTCGTCGGCGTGCGTGGGGGATGGGGCAGGCCCGAGCCCCGGCATGGCCGTCATGGCTTGGCTCCGCCGCTGCCGCGGGCCGCCCGCCAGGTCGAGGCCTTGCCGGGCCGCTTCCGCTTGATCGGCCGGCCGGGCCGGCCACCGGCCCCGCCGCCCGACGTGCCGCCGGCACCGCCGCCGGGCCGAGCACCGCCTCGACCAGTCGGCCGGCCGGCGGGCCGTCGCCTCCCTGCCCTGCTCGGGCCGGGCCGGGACGGCCGTTCGCCCGCCGGCCCCACGGCCGCCAGGGCGTCTCGCCTGAGCGTTTCCACCTCGCCCCAGGAAAGCTGCCGCCACTGCCCCGGCAGGAGGTTGCCCAGCGAGAGCCCGCCCACGGCCACCCGCTTGAGCTGGTGCACCTTGTGGCCCAGCTTGGCGAGCATTCGGCGGATCTCCCGGTTCTTGCCCTCGTCGAGCACCATCTCGAGCACGGCGCTTTCTTTGTGCTGGCTGCGGAGGCTGACCCGCTTGGCGTGCACCTCACCCTCGGCGACCCGCACGCCCTGCCGGAGCCGGTCGAGCAGTTCGGCGGTCGGCACCCCCGCCACCTGGACGAGGTACTTCTTCTCGACGCCGTACCGGGGATGGGCCAGGAGATTGGCGAGGCCCCCGTCGTTGGTGAGCAGGATCAGCCCCTCGCTGGTCCGGTCGAGCCGGCCGATGGCGAACAGCCTTCGATCGCCGGGCACGAGATCCACCACCCGGGGCCGCCCGGTGGGATCGTAGTTGGTGGTCACCACGCCGACCGGCTTGTTGAGCAGGTAGACCACCCGGCGGGGATCGGGCAGCCGCTCTCCGTCCACGCGGATCTCCTGGCTGCGGGGATCGACCTTCGCCCCGAGCGTGGTCACCGTCTCGCGGTCCACCTCCACCCGGCCGGCCGTGATCAATTCCTCGCAGGCCCGGCGGCTGCCGAGGCCGGCCGCCGCGAGCACCTTCTGGAGCCGCTCGAGGCCGTCGTCGCCCTCGGGGGCCGGCGGGGCCGACCGCGGCCCGCGGGGGGCGGGGCCTCCGGGCCGCCGCGGCCCGCGAGGAGGAGGCTTGCGACCGGCGGGGGGGCGGGGGCGAGGTTTTCC
>CAYRNG010000406.1:0-2496 GCA_964425395.1 uncultured Candidatus Kuenenia sp.
ATGCTCGTGGTGATCGCGATCATCGCGCTGTTGATGGCGCTCCTCTTGCCGGCGGTGCAGGGGGCCCGGGAGGCGGCCCGGCGGATCCAGTGCAGCAACAACCTCAAGCAGATCGGGATCGCGCTCTCCGGCCACGTCACCCACCACGACACCTTTCCCCACAGCGTGGCCTACGACAATCCCCACGATGGCAACCCCGGCCCGCCCGACCGCAACGGCCGCGGCTGGATCCTCTCGATTCTGCCCTACCTCGAGCAGCAGCCGCTCTTCGATCGGTTCACCATGGGCGGCTGCTTCGCCGGCAGCAATCCATCCGGCGGCCTCTGGAAGGCCGGCTGCCGCGAGCTGATGCAGCTCCAGACGGCCACGCTCCACTGCCCGAGCGACTCGGGCGTCTTGGCCCTGAGCACGAGCCAGTATCAGTGGACCGGGATTCCGGTGGCCCAGACGAGTTACAAGGGCGTGATCGGTGACACGCGGATGGGGAACGCCCACACCGGCAGCCCCGACTGCCACCAACGGACCAAGTGCCCCGGCATGTTCTGGCGGCACACCTGGTTCTCCCCGATCACGCCGGCCGGCATCCGCGACGGCCTCAGCAACACCTTCGCCGTCGGTGAGGACGTGGTGGCCGCCAACCACCATTCCGTCGCCTACTACGCCAACGGCGACTACTCGAGCTGCCACGCCCCGCTCAACTACTTCCCGCAGCCGCCCGCCCCGAACCACTGGCCGTCGGTGATGTCGTTTCGCAGCCTCCACCCGGGCGGGGCCCATTTCTGCTTTGCCGACGGCTCGGTGCACTACGTCAGCGAGTCGATCGAGTTGGCGGTGTACCAAGGTCTCTCCACCAAGGCCGGCCGGGAGACCGTGTCGCTGTCGCCATGAGCCGCTTGCCCCTCGCCTCCCTGCCGGGCTGCTCGATCCGCCGCGGGTTCCGCCTGCCCGGGATCGCGGCCCTGGCCCTGATGGCGGCCGGCTGCGGCGGGCCCGGGGCGAGCGTCGAGGGCCTGGTGACCCTCGACGGCCGGCCGCTGCCGGGGGCCCGGATCACGTTTCATCCCGATGCCGCCGGGCCGGTGGCCTACGGTGTCTCGCTCTCCGACGGCTCGTACCGGCTCAAGACCGGCGCCAAAGAGAGCGGCCTCGAGAGCGGCCTCGAGCCGGGCGGCTACCGGGTGACGGTGTTCGCGCTGGAGGTGGTGGAGGACGCCGAGGAGAAGGCGGGCCCGCTGCTCACGCCGGACGTCTATGGCGACCCGGCCAAGACACCGCTTCGCGTTCAGGTGGCCCCGGGCGTCAACCAAATCCCGCTGCCCCTCGAGGCCTCCCCCCGCCGACCGGCCGAAAAGCCCTGACCCTCCCCCGGGGACTGTCCCCCTTCACTCGGCCATTTGGAGCGTGCCGCTTTCGACGTCTTCGGGGTTGACCCCGTAGTTGCCGATCTGCGGCGCGGTCATGCAGAGGATCTGGCCGCCCGGCCGCGCCCCATCATACTGCCCGCCGTGTCAAAGAGCAGTCGCCCTCACCAAAAAACGATCTTCGTGTTCGTGAGCGACCGGACCGTTGGCCGCGAGTGACCGTTGACGCCGGATTCGCCTCCGGCCTAGAATCGAGATGACCAACTTGGTCATCGAGTGAACTGCCAGTGACGGAGGCGGCGATGCAACGGGTCCAGATCGCGGAGGCCAAAGCGCACTTTTCCGCGCTCGTGGAACGGGTGGAAGCCGGGGAGGAAATCGTGATCGCGCGGCGGGGCAAGCCGGTCGCGCGACTCGTGCCGGAACCGCGAACGAAGCGGGCCGCGGTGGATGTGTTCCAGGCTGCTTGGACGCTTGGCGGTTTGGATCTGCCGCGGATCGTCGAACTGCCGCTGGAGGATGTCGATCTGGATCGCTGAGATGCTATTTCTGCTCGATACGAACATCCTCATTGCCATGAGCAAGCGACGGCCCGGGCTTGCCGACCGGCTGGAAGGCATTCCCGCCGATGCGGTCCTGCTCTCTTCGGTCGTGGTCGCAGAAATCGAATACGGCATCGCGAAAAGCGGCAGACGGCAGCACAACAGACGGGTGTTCGACGCCCTGCTATCCGGCTTTCGAGTTCTCCCGTTTGATGCCGCCGCCGCGAGGCTGTACGGCCCGATCCGGGCCGACCTCGAGAAGCGGGGCCGATTGATCGGCCCCTACGACCTGATGATCGCGGCCCACGCCCGGTCGGTTGATGCCGTGCTCGTCACCGACAACACCAAGGAGTTCGGTCGCGTCGGAGGATTGAAAACCGTCAACTGGCTCGCCTAAAGCGCTGCCCGGCGTGGCCGGCCGACCCGGGTCGGCCGGGTCTGGGGAGCATTAAGGGAATCCTTGTTGGCCCCCTCCTTCTGCCGTAAGATGCCGGAGCGAAAACCCTTGTTTTTCCGAGGGAAACCGCATCCGCCCCCGTAGCTCAGTGGATAGAGCGACGGTTTCCTAAACCGTAGGTCGCAGGTTCGATCCC
>CAYRNG010000407.1:0-9872 GCA_964425395.1 uncultured Candidatus Kuenenia sp.
CGGATCCACACCCGGCTGCCGGTCGTGCTGCCCAGCCGGGTGGACGACGGCCTCTTGGCCACGCTCTCCGCCAGCCGGCTGACGCGGGTGGTGGTGATCCACGCCAACCATCCGGCCGAGCTCGACGCCGCAGTGGCCGCGGCCGTCGGCCGGCTGGCCGGCCTGCCGGCGCTGGTGCTCAATCAGGCGGTGCTGCTCCGGGGGGTGAACGACTCGGCGGCCGTGCTCCGCGGCCTCTCCGAGCGGCTCGTCGAGATCGGCGTCGTGCCCTACTACCTCCATCTGCTCGACCGGGTGCGAGGGGCGGCCCACTTCGACCTGCCCGAGGCCGAGGCCCAGGCCCTCCATCGCGAGCTGCGAGACACCCTCCCCGGCTACGCCGTCCCCCGGCTGGTCCGCGAAATCCCCGGCGCGGCCGCCAAGACGGTCCTGGCCTGAGGATGATCGGGAATCAGGGGGCGGGCCGCGTCAACTGGCCGGCGGGATAATAATCCCGCCGCTACGAGACGGTCGCGGGAGGGGTTGCCCGTGCCATCTCGACGGCGTTGGAAACCGAGCGTAGCCAGGATGGCGAAGCGAGGTTTCCATCGAGCGAGCTGGAGGCAGGGTGCCGGAAGCGAGCGTCCGGCGAGATGGCACGGGCAACCCCGACCCACGGAAGGCGTGGCTTCGGGGCATGCCGAAAGGGGACAGTCCCCGCGGCGGGGACAGTCCCCGAAGCCGAAAGGGGCGTTTTTTGTCCTGGGGAAAGCCCTGAAACCGGGGGGCTGGCGGCGGGGTAGACTCTGGTCGGATCACGCGTCCGGGAACCCTTTTGCCTTCTGCTTCGGCCGCTCGGCCGGCATCCCTTCGGAGTCTCGCCGTGAACCGCCTCGCCTGCTCCCTCGTGGCTTCCCTGGCCGCCATCGTTTCGCTCCCGGTCGCCATGGCCGAGCGCCTCGACGCCGGCCGGGTGCCGGCCAAGGCCGTCTGGATGATGCACTTCGACATGGACACCGCCCGCGACTCGGTGGTGCTCAAGCGGATGGAGGCCCGGATGCTCGAGAAGTATCCGCAGGCCGAGAAGATGATGGCCATGGGGGCCGGCATGATCGGGATGGACGTTCGCAAGGACCTCCACGACGTGACCGTCTACGGCCTCGACACCGACAAGAAGAACGCCGTGATGATCGTCCATGCCGACGCCGACCGGAAGAAGCTCGAGGCGATGGTGGCCAAGGCCCCCGGCCACGAGACGATGGACCACCGCGGCTACACGCTCCACGCCTGGACCCACAAGGGCTGGAAGCAGACCAAGGGCCAGCCGGTGGTCGGGGCGTTTTACAAAGACAACGTGATGGTCTTCGCCCGCACCAAGGGGCAGGTGGAGATGGCCCTCGACGTGCTCGATGGCAAGGCCAAGAGCCTCGGCGAAGACAGCCCGCTGGCCGGCCGCACGAAGCCCGGCTCGATCCTGGTGGGCCGGGCGGCCGCGATCGATCCCCAGACGAAGTGCCCGGTGCTCAGGGAGGGGAAGGGCTATCGCGTGGCGCTGGGCGAGAGCGAGGGGATGTCGTTCTACCGGGCCCGACTCGACATGAACTCGGCCGCCGCAGCCGAGCAGGCCAAGAGCGTGACGGAGGGCCTGGCGGCCCTGGGCATGCTCCGCTTCGGCCGGGAGGCCGACGTCACGAAGCTGGTCAAGGCCGCCGAGACGACGGTCCGCGGCGATGTCTGCACGATCTCCTGGGATGCCAAGGCCGACGACGTCTGGAAGGTTGTCGAGCGGGCAGCCGCCACGATGGAGGCCAAGATGGCCGAGCGGAAGAAGCAGTGGGCAGCCATGAAGGGCAAGAGCGGCTGCCAGGGTTGCGAGAAGGGCAAGTGCGAGCAGGCCGAGTGCCCGATGGAGAAGAAGGAGGGCACGTCGCAAGACACCCGCCGCCCGTTCCGCGACGACGAGTTCTGAAAAGAAGGCCCGCGGGGCCGCCTGATGTCGAATCACGACCAACTCGACGACGCCCAACTCGCCCGCCGGGCGGCGGCGGGCTCGGTCGACGCCTTCGCCGGGCTGGCAGCCCGCCACCAGGTGGGCGTCGTCCACTACCTGCGGCAGCTGGCCGGGCGGAGCGGCCGCCACGATGCCGACGACGTCGCCCAAGAGGCCTTCCTGCGAGCCTGGCGGGCCATCGATCGCTACGACTCCCGCTGGGCCTTCTCGACCTGGCTGTTCACGATCGCCCGCCGCACCTGGCTCAACCATGCCCGGGCCGAACGCCGCCGACGGGTGCGGGAAACGGCGAGCGCCCCTGCGACCTTCACCGCCGCCGACCCCGGGCAGACCGCCCTGGCGGTCGAGCGGGCCACCCGGCTCTGGGCGCGGGCGGCCGCCGAACTCTCGGAGCGGCAGTTCACCGCCCTCTGGCTGAGGTACGTCGAAGACCAGTCGGTGGCCGAAATCGCCGCGGTGCTCGAAGAGCCGGCCGCGACCGTGAAAGTGATCCTGTTTCGTGGCCGCCGAAGGCTCGAGCCCTTCGTGCGGGACTGGAAGGAGTGAGGAGGGTGACGATGCCTACCCATGACGAGCGACGAGAGCCGCTGCCCGGCCTGACAAGGCGGCTGCGCCGGGAGGCCCGCGGCGAGCGGCCGGCCTTCTCGCCCGAGTTTCAGGCCCGCCTGGAGAGGCGGTTGGAGGCCAGCCCGCGGCGGCCGGCACCGCCGGCCGGCCCGGCTCGGCCCGCCTGGCGGAGGCCGTTCGCCGCGTTTGCCGCCGGCCTGGCTGTCGTGGCTGGGATCGCTGCGCTGACCGTGGTGCTGCCGGGAATCGAGCCGGGCCCGCTCGGTGGCGTGCGGCCCGGGGCAGGGGAGGGGGCAGCGGTCGCGCTGGTAGCCGAACTGGGGCAGGCCTCGGCCGGCGGCGAGGGAGGCGAACTCCCACCGATCGTCGTGCTGCCCCTCTACCATGAGATCGAGGCGGGCCTCCGCGACGGCGTGCGAACGCTGGCCGAGTCCTTCGTCGAACTGCCCGATTGGGCGAGCCTGGCCGAGTTTGACGCCGCTGCCCTGCTCGGGGCCGCGATCGGCCCCGACGCGATCGGCCCCGAATAGCCGAGGTTTTCGCAGCCAAGCGAGGGGCCGGGGGATAGACTGTCGGGAGGGCTGAACGGGCCGGCGACGGCAGCCGGACCGGGCCCGGCAGCGGAGGCTCGACAACGGCAATGGCGGTGAGGCTTCCCGGAGCGTGGACCGTGGCGGTGGTGGCGGCGCTGGCTGGCGCCACGGTGGGGGCGGCCGGCGCCGTCCTCCGCTCGGGGCTCACGCCCTGGCAGGTGGGCGAGTTGGCGGTCGTGAGCGGCCCGATTTCAGCCGATGCCCCCCGGGCCGAGCCGGTCGAGACGAAGCACGCCTTCGGCACGATCGGGACCGGTGCGTCGGGCAGCCACCGGTTCGAGATTCGAAACGTCGGCGGCGGGCCCCTGACCCTGTCCCGCGGCAGCTCGAGCTGCAGCTGCACCGTGAGCGACTTCGAGGCCGAGGCCGGCGGCTCGCCCGACTCTCGGAAGGTCGTCCCGCCAGGGGAGAGCACGTTTGTGACGGTCACCTGGCAGGGCAAGCCTCCGGGCGGGCCCTACCGGCAGCAGGTCACGATCCTCAGCGACGATCCCCGCCGGCCCGAGATCGTGTTCGCCGTCGAGGGCACCGTGGTGCCCACCTGGCGGGCGGTGCCGGAGTCGATCACGCTGCCGCAGCTGGCCACCTCGGCCGGCGGGCAGGCGACGGCCGCGATCTACACCTATGGCGACGAGCCCCCCGCGGTCCGGGAGCTGACCATCGACGACCCCGAGACCGCCTCCCTTTTCTCGCTTGCCTCGGCTCCCCTGTCTGCCGCGGAGGTAGCGGCGGAGGCGGGGGCCACGGGCGGGTTTCGGATCGAGCTGGTGGTTTCGCCGGGGCTGCCGCTCGGGCCGCTCAAGCGGACGATCACGGCCCGGTTTGCGATGCCGGAGGAGGTGACGGCCGAGCTGCCGCTGGTGGGCACCGTCGGGGGTGACCTTGTGCTCGCCGGGCCGGGATGGGATTCCTCCCGGCAGGCCCTCCTGCTGGGAACGGTTTCCGGCCGGACGGGCCTCAAGCGGCGGATCTTTCTGACGGCCAAGGGGCCGCACCGCGACCAGGTTCGCCCCGTGGTTCGGGAGACGGTGCCAGACACGCTGGAGGTGACTATCGGAGAGGCCGCTCCCGTCGGGGCCGGCGGCGTGCTCCGGATTCCGATCGACATCGCCATCCGGCCAGGCAGCCGCGGCTCCAACCACCTCTGCTCGGAGCAGGGGCCGGCCGGCCGGATCATGCTCGACACCGGCCATCCCGAGTCTCCCGAGCTCTCGATTCCCGTCTGCATCGCCGTCGGCCCATGACGCCCGCCTCGCCACCCATGAACCAGCCTCTCCCAACCATGCCTTGCCTGCCCTCCCAGATCGGTTCGCTCATCTACTCCCCGGTCCGGCGGATGGTCTGCTGGCTGCCGCTGGTGGGCCTGGCCCTGCCGGCTGCCCGCCTGGCGGCCGCCGAACTGGCCCGGCCCGACCGGGGCGCGGGCGTGGAGGCGGCCCTGGTGGAGAAGTTTCAGGAGCGAAACGGCGGGGGGTTTGCCGACTGGCCTAAGCCGCGGGCGGTGCTCGTGCTCACCGGGGAGCTCGACGGCTACATCGAGCCCTGCGGCTGCACCGGCAAGGAGAACCAGAAGGGGGGCCTGAGCCGGCGGCGAAACTTCCTCCAGGCCCTCGAGGGGGCCGGCTGGGAGGTGGTGCCGCTCGATCTGGGCGGCCAAGTCAAGCGGTTCGGCCGGCAGACCGAGGCAAAGTTTCAGTCGATCGTGGACGGCCTGCGGAGCATGCGGTACGAGGCGGTGGGCTTCGGCCCCGGCGACTTGCGGCTGCCGGCCGAGGAGTTGGTGGCGGCGGTGGCCGCGATCGGCGCCGAGCCCACCCCTTACGTGAGCGCGAATGTCGGCCTGCTGGGGCTCGATGCCGAGATCACGCCCCGGTTTCGGGTGATCGAGGCGGGGGGCCTGAAGATCGGGGTCACGACCGTCCTCGGCGACGAGGAGGCGGCCAAGATCCGCAACGACGACATCGAGGTGGTGCCGGCGGCCAAGGCGCTGGCCGCGGTCGCGGCCGAACTGGCCGAGGCCGGCTGCGACCATCAGGTGCTCCTCTCCTGGGCCGGCCCCGAGGAGACGAAGGCCCTGGCAGCCAAGTTTCCGCAGTTCGACTTCGTGGCCGCCGCCGGCGCGGCCGACGAGCCCCCCCGCGAGCTGCCGCTGCTGCCGGGCGGAGCCCGCCTCGTGGAGCTCGGCCACAAGGGGATGTTCGCCGTCGCCATCGGGCTCACCGGCGACCCGGCCGCCCCGTTCCGCTCGCAGCGGGTGCCGCTCGACGCCCGCTGGGGCGAGGCCGACGACATGATCGCCCTGCTCGCGACCTACCAGCAGAAGCTCGAGACGATGGGCCTGGCGGGGCTGGGGCTGGTGCCGATCCGGCATCCCACCGGCCGGCGGTTTGCCGGCAGCGCGGCCTGTGCGGAGTGTCACGAGGAGGCCTTCGAGGTCTGGGAGAACTCGGGCCATGCCAAGGCCCTGACCACGCTCGAAGAGGCCAACCCCCGTCGCGACGGCGACCCGGAGTGTCTCTCCTGCCACGTGGTGGGCTGGGCCCCGCAGCGGTTCGAGCCCTTCGAGGGAGGCTTCGCCGGCATGGAGAAGACCCCGCAGCTGGCCCATCAGGGCTGCGAGAACTGCCATGGTCCGGCGGCGGCTCACACGGCCGTCGAGCGGGGCGACGTGCGGGCCACCGAGGCCGAGCGGGACCGGCTCCGGGCCGAGATCAAGCTCTCGCTGGCCACGCCCGAGGGCAAGCAGAAGGCGGTCAACAACTGCCTGGAGTGCCACGACCTCGACAACAGCCCGCAGTTCGACTTCGACGAGTATTGGCCGTCGGTCGCCCACTGAATTGACGGCGGCGGGTCGAACGCGGTTTGCGGCGATGTTGCCGCAACGTAGCCGCGGGTTTTGCTGGCCGAGTTATGTGGCTGTGTTGGGGAAACGTAGCCGCGGGTTTTCAACCCGTCGGACAGCGCGGCGATGCCAACCGAAACCGGTGGCAACGGGAACGCGTCGTCAACTGGCCGGCGGGATGATAATCCCGCCGCTACGTGTGAGCGGATTGGCCGAATGCGTTATGCGGCGATGTTGCCGCAACCTAGCCGCGGGCAAGGGGGTCAGGAGAGCTCGGCCATCGCGGCGTCGGGGATGCTGAAGTTCGCGGCCACGCTCTGGACGTCGTCGTGGTCGTCGAGCCGCTCCATCAGCGCGAGCACCTTGCGGGCCGTCTCGACGTCGTCCACGTCCACCGTGTTCGTCGGAATCCGGGCGATCTCGTTCGAGGCGGGCTCGAGGCCCGCCGCCTCGAGGGCGGCGAGCACGCCGGTCATCGCCGCCGGGTCGCAGACGATCTCCCACTGGTCGAGTGCCGGCTTGACGTCGTCGGCGCCGGCCTCGAGGGCCAATTCCATCAGCCGGTCCTCGTCGCAGGCCGCCGCCGCGAGCCGGATCACGCCCTTTCGCTCAAAGAGATAGGCCACGCAGCCGGTGCCGCCGAGCTTGCCGCCGCTCATCTCGAAGATCTTGCGGATCTCGGGGGCGGTGCGGTTCTTGTTGTCGGTCAGGATCTCGCACAAGACGGCCACGCCGCCGGCCGCATAGCCCTCGTAGAGCGACTCTTCGAGGTCGCCTCCCTTGAGCTCGCCCGTGCCAGCCTTGATGGCCCGCTGGATGTTGTCTTTCGGCATGCTCACCGCCTTGGCGGCATCGATCGCATACCGGAGGCGGAGGTTGGCGTCGGGGTCGCCGCCGCCATGCTTGGCCGCCACGATGATCGCCTTGGCGAGCTTGCTCCAGAGCTTGCCCCGTTTGGCATCGACGACCGCCTTCTTGCGGGCGATGTTGGCCCAGTGGGAATGTCCGGCCATGGCTTCCTCCTCCCGCTCAGCGGGGCTTCCGCTTGGTCAGTTCCGCCGAATGCTTGCCGGCCGGCTGGCCCTTGGCGGCCGGCTTCTTGGCCGGCTCGGCCGCGGGAGGCTCCGGCGGGGGCGGGGGCTTGATCGACAGCGGCTTGACGACGAACGGCTTGGGGCCGCTCTTCCCCTTGCCGTCGGGCTTCTTGGGGCCCGAGCCGGCCGGGGGCATGGGCGTCTTGCCGGCCGGCCGGGCCGCCGCCTGCGGACCTGCGGGCCGAAGCTCGTCGGCTGCCAGGGCCCTGTCGGCCGCCTTCTGACCATCCTTGACCGACAGCGGCGGCGGGACCGGCTCGGGGAGCGGCTCGCCCCGCTTGGGGAACCGGTCTTTGGCCGCCGGATTGACCGCCAGGGCGATCTTGCGGACCGTCGCCCCATGGAGGTTGGTGAGCACGTCGATGCCGAACTGGTGGAGCAGGCTGTTGAACTCGCCGCCCGCCTTCTTGCTGATCGTCCGCTCGAGGCCCGGTACCTTGCCCGCGTCGTATTCGGCCCGGGTGATCAGCCCGCACAGCCAGAGGGCCGCCAGGGCCCCCTTGTCGAGCGGAATCAGGTGGCCCCCCAGGCCGGTGGCCGCCACGTGCTGGACGACGAACGGCGGCAGGCCGTGGAGCCCCTCGAGCACCTTGATCCCGTGGGCCAGCGAATGCTTGCGGGCGTGCTCGAGCGAGAAGCTGTAGGTCGATTCGAACACTCCCTGCAGGGCCCGCCGCAGCGAGAGCGCCGCCCGGGCAGGGTCGGGCAGGTCGTGCAGCGTTTCGGCCAGCTCGGCCACCGTCGTCACGCGGAGCTCGTTGGGATCCTGGTAGGCCGCCATCAGCCGGGTGAAGGCCCGCTCGGCCACGTCGGCCGGGGCGTTCTCCAGGCAGCAGGCCAGGAGCACCTGATCGAGGATCGGCCGGGCGGCGGGAGCCGGCGTCGGCTTGTAGTGGGCCTTGAGCGCCTTGTGGAGCTTGGGGACGAGGGTGGCCCGAGGGGGCACCTTCTCCGGCACGGGCTTGGGCTCGGGGGGCGGCGGGACGGGCTTGGCGGGCGGGGCCTTGGCGGCAGGCTTGGCCGCAGCCGGTTTGGCCGGCTGAGCCTTGGCGGCCGGGGCGGGCTTGGCCTTGGGGGCCGGCTTGGCCACGGCCTTGGGAGCCGGTTTGGCCATGGCTTTCGCCGCCGGTTTCGCCTTGGGGGTCGGCTTGGCCTTGGAGGGAGCGGTCACGGGGCGCTTGCGTGCGGTCATGCGTCGTCCTGCGGGGAGTCGTCGAGAAGATCGGGATCTGGCGGCGCGGCGGCAGGGGGCAAGACCTCGCCCAGCACCCGGGCGATCTCCAGCGCGTGCTTGACGCCGGCGTCGAGTTCGAACCGGAGCCGGGGCGTGTAGCGGGTCTCGATCCGGTCGGCGATCCGGGCCTGGAGAAACCCGGCCGCGTTGGCCAGCCCGCGGAGAGCCAGCTGCTCCCGGGCGGGGCTACCCATCACCGAGACATGCACCGTGGCCGACCGCATGTCGGGGGCCATCTCAACGCGGGTCACGGTCACGTCCTTGACGCGGGGGTCGCGGACCTCCGTCAGGATGGCCATGCTGACCACCTCCCGAACCGCCTCGGCCGCCTTGAGGAGTCGTCGTGTGCTCACGAGAGGGTGCGGGCGACTTCCTCGATCCGATAGCACTCGAGGATGTCACCCTCCTTGATGTCGTTGAAGCCGGCCAGCTTGATGCCGCACTCGAGACCGTCCCGCACCTCGCGGGCGTCGTCCTTCTCCCGCTTGAGCGAGTCGATCCCGTACTCGCCGAGCACCACGCTGTCGCGGATCACCCGGAGGCGGGCGTTGCGGGCGATGATCCCCGAAATCACCCGGCAGCCGGCGATCACGCCCAGCCGGCTGATTGAGAAGGTCCGCTGGACGACGGCCCGGCCCAGCTCCGTCTCCCGCTTCTCCGGGGCGAGCATCCCTTCGAGCGCCTTCCGAAGGTCGTCGGTGACCTGGTAAATGATGTCGTAGCGGCGGACCTGCACACCCAGCTCGTCGGCCAGCGAGCGGGCCCGCTCGTCGGGCACCACGTTGAAGGCGATGATCACGGCGTCGGAGGCGTCGGCCAGGGCCACGTCGGCCTCGCTCACGCCCCCCACCATCGCCTGGAGGATGCGAATCTTGACCTCGGGGTGCTCGAGCTTCTGGAGCTCCTTCTGGATCGCCTCGATCGACCCGCGGACGTCGGCCCGGATGATCAGGTTCAAGGTCGGGGCCTGCTGGGTGCCCAGCCGGTCCACCAGGTTTTCCAGGGTCACGTGCACCGGCGCGCTCGAGAGCGACGTCTGCCGGCGGATGTCGGTTCGCTTGGTGGCCACCTCGCGGGCCATCGCGATCGAATCGACCACCTGAAACCGATCTCCCGCGCCCGGCGGCTCGTCGAGGCCGGTCACGAACACCGCTTGGGCCGGGCCTGCCTCGGTCATCTTGCGGCGGGTGAGGGTGTTGCTCATCGCCTTGACGTGGCCGGTGGCCTCGCCGCAGACGACCGCGTCGCCCACCTTGAGGGTCCCCTTCTGGACCATCAGGCAGGCGACCACCCCCTTGCCCTCGTGGATCGAGGCGTCGAGGCAGACGCCCGCCGCCGCCCGCTCGGGGTTGGCCCGCAGGTCGTGAAGCTCGGCGATCGTGAGCAGGGTGTCGAGCAGGGCGTCGACCCCCGCGCCGGTCAGGGCGCTGGTCTTGACGACCTCCGTCTCGCCCCCCCACTCGGTCGGCAACAGCTCGTTGGCCGCCAGCTGCTGGTAGACCTTCTCGATGTCGGCCCCAGGGAGGTCGATCTTGTTGATGCAGGCCACGAT
>CAYRNG010000408.1:0-4433 GCA_964425395.1 uncultured Candidatus Kuenenia sp.
CCCGGCCCCGTCCACTGGATCGTAAGAGTAGGCTGAGAACGGCTTTCCGTTCACCGATTCGGCGTCGAATCGTGCGGCTTCCGATTGGCAGAAATCCGGGTTCACTAAATAAGCGGCGAAAAACACGCAAAAACGGTGCGGCATGCCGCTGGAAAACCCGCCTGAGTGGTGGGATTTCGAACTTGAGTTGAGTCCGCACGTCGAAGAACGGATGATTGACAGATCTTTCTCGGAGGCCGATCTTCGGCTGATGATGGAAGTTGCGGATGCCCTTCGACCGGGCGGATCAATCGGGAGATGGAATGTGGAAACGATCCATCTCGGCGAGGCATGGGAAGTAGTCATTGAACCCGACGAATTCGACCGGGTGATAGTAGTAATCACCGCATACAAGGTAACCGCATCGTGAAGCGGATTTCGCTCAAGGTGACGTATCGTCGCGGCCGGCCGATCGCGGCGTACCTTTATTTGCCTCGGGAGGCGGGCGACCGAGTCGCCACGACGGAGCGGCTTGACGCGGCCATCTTGGTGGACCGGACCGCGGACGGGCGAGCGATCGGCGTCGAGATCGTCGATCCACCGCAGTGTGGACCGGACCGCTTGCTCGACGTGCTGCGGTCCCTCGGGCAGCCCGCGATAGACCGGGATGAATTGCGGCCGCTCGCCGCGGCCTGAACAGAGGTCTGCGCTCGCGGTGTTGCTGCAGCCGGAGCCAGTGATGCAGCCTCTGGCTAGGCCCGCGAGGACTGCTCTGGCTGCCGCCACGCGTTTGGCTCGGTCAGCTGGTTTCGCCGTGGGCCGTCAGCACCAGGTGGCGGGCTCCGGCCCGGTCGCGGTGCTCGCAGAGGTAGATCCCCTGCCAGGTGCCCAGGCAGAGCCGGCCGGCTGCGATCGGCATGCTCACCGAACTGCCGATCAGCATCGACTTGACGTGGGCCGGCATGTCATCGGGCCCCTCGAGCGTGTGCCGGTAGGGAAAATCCTCCCGGGCAATCTCGTTGCAGGCCAGCTCCAAATCGCCCGGCACGTCCGGATCGGCGTTCTCGTTGAGGCACAGGCTCGCCGAGGTGTGCTGGATGAAGACGTGGAGCAGGCCCACCCGGAACCGCGCGAGGTCGGGCAGGGCCGCCTCGATCTCGGACGTGATCAGGTGAAAGCCACGGCGCCGGGGAGCGAGCCGAAGCTGAGTCTGGAGCCAGGCCATAAAAAGAGTCTTTGGGAAGAGAAGATCGATGGGGCGGGGGCAATCAGGCTCCGCCGGAGAGCACGGCGGGCACCATCCGCACGATCGGCCACAGGCCCCGGCCCCCCCGGGCGATGCCCGTGTACGAATCCAGCAGGCCGCGGGCCAGGCGGAGGCCCTGCCGGTGCCAGGGAAACCAGGCAGGCACGAGCCGAGAACTGACCGGCCCCCGCAAGATCGTGTTGTGCACCAGCGGCAGGAAGAGCGGATCGTGCACGAAGCCGATCCCGCTTCTGGGCTCGGCGAGCGTCGCCCCGGGCAGCCCCCCCCAGGGCACGTTGCCCAGCGAATAGGCTAGCGCCGACCAGGTGTTGACGGCGACCACCCCGAAGGGGAGATGCTCGATGAGCAGCTCGGCCCGGGCCGCCTCGGGGCCGGAGAGGCCGTCGGGCCAGGTGACGCTTCCCGCAAGCGATCCCGGCAGCCGGGCCACGAGGTCGTGCACGCGGCCGCAGAACGCCTCGAGCGAATCGGCCACGAGCGGGATCTCGGCCGCCACCGGCAGAAACCATTCCCGATCCACAAGGTGGGGCTCCGCGGCGGGATCAACGCCCGTGCGAAACACGCAGGGCAGGGTGCCGTCGGCCGGGGCAGGGCGGCCCGCCAGCGTTTCCCAAGCCGCCGCAGCGCCGGGATACCAGGCCGGCCGAGGCCGCGCTGCCTCGAGCCGCCGCCGGACGCGGGCCAAAAACTCCTCCCGCTGATTCCAGCCCGCCGCCGTCACCACCAGCTTCGTGGCGATGCAGTTGAAGGAGGTGTTGTTGAGGATCGAGGCTGCCACGAAGTCGGCCTGCCGGGCGAGGGCGGCGGCCGGATAGCGACCGGGCAGGACGATCCAGGGCGTCACGTTGCCCAGTTCGCAGCTGATCGACCGGTCGAGCGCCGGCAGCCCGCGGCGGTCGCGGCCGTCCCAGACGAGGGCGTCGAAGGCGGCAGATCCGCCGGTGAGGTGGACGTGCCCGACCGCCGGCTCGGCCAGGGCCGCTGCGGCCAGCTCCTTGCCGCCCACGCCGATCCCCAGCAGCCCCGCCTCGACCAGCGGCCCGAGGGCCGCCCGCAGCACCGGCTCGAGCGGCGCATGCAACGGATGCAGCTTGAGCAGCACCGCCCGGCCGTGCTCGAAGATTTGGCTGATGCAGTCGGCTGGGGCCAGACCCGTGACATTGCCCGCCCCGAGCACGAGCGCGACACCACCGGCCCGCGGCCGCCGGGCGGCCTCGTCTCGCCACGACCGCTCGAAGGCCTCCAGCCCGCCGGGATCGACGCACCGGACGGTCGCCCGATGGCCACCGAAGATGGTTCCGTCGTGCAGCGAGCCGCCCGGCCCGGCGGCCGGCAACACCTCAACCTCCACCCGGGCCGCATCCCCGCCGGCATGCACGAGGCAGGGGGGCCGCGGGATTGCAGGCAGCCCCGTGCGGCTGATGTCGGCAAGCGACCGGGCCGTAATGAGCAGCAGCCGCAGCGTGGGCAGCGGGCCAGTGGCCGTCTCCTCGGCGCGGGCCGCCGGCTCCCATGCGGTGCCGCTGGCCCGCTTGATCACCAGGGCCGCTTCAACCCAGGCGTCAGCCGCCGCCGCCGTGGTCAGGGCCGTCTGCCGGGCGAGCGCCGCCCGCTCGGCGGCCGATCGCCCGGCCCAGGAAGCCGCTCCGGCAGTCAGGCGGGTGATCTCGGCAGCGACGTCGAGCATGGCGGGATTCGGCAGCGGCCGGCGGCGTCAGGCGGCGGCGTGCGAAGGCCGCTCGTGGACTGGGGTGCTTCGCAGCAGGATACACCCCCGCAGGGCCTCGGGGCGGCCGGGGCTGCCGACCGCGGCACTCGGGCAGACGACCAGCCCCCGGAGCCGGTCCCAGGAGTGCACGAGCGCGTGGGGAATCGAGCAGGCGCTCACGTTGCCCGTCCGCTGGGTCAAGCCGTTGACGAGTTCGCCGCCGACACCCTGGCCGTCGAGCTGCATCCCGGTGAACCGCACGATGCCCGTGCCGGCCTGATGGGGCACGACGAAGTCGACGGCGGCAGGCTCCAGGCCGGCAGCCCCCAGCCCGTCGGCCACCGCCGCGGCCATCGCCCGGGGGGCGATCTCGGCGATCGCCATCCCGTCGAGGGTGTAGACCAGGCGGTTGCGATCCTCGGCTCGGCCGCCGGCGGCCGTGGGCACCGGCACGTCGGGCCGCACATGGAAGTCGAAGGCCGGCCGCTCGACCGGCTGCCGGGCGGTGGCGGCATGGACGAGCTCGAAGTGCACCGGATGCCGCCGGCTGGCGAGCGGCGCAAGCAACGTGGCCGAGGCCATGTCGCCGAACAGGCCGGCGGTCTGGGGGGCGGCGTAGTCGGTGATCCGGCTGATCCGCGTCGCCACGACCACGAGCAGATGCTCATGGTCTCGGAGGCCCAGCCGCGGCGCCCAGCGGCGGGCCACGAGGTCGAACGCCCGGGCGTAGCCGCAGCAGAACCAGTTGACGCCCAGCGAGCGGCAGCGTCCGAGGCCGAGCCGCTCGGCCAGGAGCCGGGCCGCGACGGCCGGCCGTTCCCGGGCGGCGGCGGCGGGATCGAGATGCCGGCGGGCCACTCCGGCCGGAATCAGCGACGGCGACACGAACACGAGGCCGCGGCAGTCGGCCAGGTCGCAGCCGGTCTGGGCCTGGAGCCGCCGCACCGCCTGCAAGCCCATCGTCACCTCGTCGTCGGCCGAAATGCCCCGGGCCTCGATGCCGGTGTGGTGGGCAAACTTGCGGGGCATGGCGGCGCCAAACCAGTCGTTGGGCAACTCCCAGGCCGGCTGGTGGAGGGCGATGGCGGCGATGCCGAGCGGCGTCGGGGGGGCGGCGGTCATGTCGGGATGATGCCGGGCAGCCCCGCCCGAGGCCAGGGGAAAATCAGCTGGGATTTGCGGCACCCGGCGGCTGCTTTTCAGGTGCCGCAGAAGGTGCGGTAGGGGCCAGAGCCGGCCGGAGGGCCGCTCCGGTAGGGCTCGGTGGCCGGCGTGTCCGCGAACGGATGGCAGACGGCCGCGAGGAGCCGCTCGACCGGCCCCAGGTCGCCCACCTCGGACGCCGCGAGGGCCTCCTCCACCCGGTGGTTGCGCGGGATCACGAGCGGGTTGGCCAGCCGCAGCCGGGCGGCGATCTCAGCCGGCGTGCCCGGCTCGCGGGCCAGCCGGGCCTGCCAGTCGGCACGCCAGGCAGCGAGT
>CAYRNG010000409.1:0-2740 GCA_964425395.1 uncultured Candidatus Kuenenia sp.
GTTCCGGCCGGAGCATGTCGACGCGGTCCGGGAGCACGTGCCGGGGGTCAAGATTCTCGTCCATCCCGAGTGCTCGATGGAGGTGGTGGACAAGGCCGACCTCGTCGGCTCGACTAGCTACATCCTCCGCCAGGTCGAGGAGGCCCCGGCCGGCACGAGTTGGGCGATCGGCACCGAGCTCCACCTCGTCAAGCGGCTCGAGAAGCATCACCCCGAGCAGTCGATTCGGTTCCTCTCCCCGACCGTCTGCATGTGCGCCACCATGTATCGGATCGACCTGGCCCACCTCTGCTGGAGCCTCGAGCACCTTGAGCGGGGCAAGCCCGTGAACGTGATCCGGGTGGACGACGACACGGCCAGGTGGGCCGTGACCGCGCTCGAGCGGATGCTGGCGGTCCGCTAGCGTCGTTGATGACGCTGGCCAGGGGACTGTACCCGCTTCGGGGACTGTCCCCGTTCGGCATGCCCCGAAGCCAAGCCTTCCGTGGGCACGACGGTCTCTCCGCTCCACCGCACCGTCCCCTGGCTCGCGCCAGGGGTTTTTATTCGCGCCGCCGCTCGCGCGATCAGCTGCCGCCATCAGCGCATAGAAACCCCGGGCGCGAGCCCGGGGACGGTGGGAATAAAAACCTCCCCGTTTGCCAACCCATCCTCCCCGCTCTCCACTCCATCCAGCCCGCCACCCAACTCCGCCTCAAAGAGCCCGTGTTGGCGGCACGGGCCTACAAGACCCGCCGTCTCTCCGCCCCCGCCACGAGCTCGCGGTGGCGGGCGGAGGCCCGCGCGTGCGTGGCGGCCGCGGCGGCTCGGGGGGTGTAGCGGTGGGCCGGCGGGGCGGCCTGGCCGGCCAGAAAAGACTCCCAGGAGGCGGCTGCGCCTCCGCGACGCCCGTCGCGGTAGGCGGCCAGGAGGGCCGCACCGAAGCCGCTGCCCTCGCTGCCACAGTCGAGGATCACGACCGGCGTGCGAAAGGCGTCGGCCACGAGCTGGCCGAGGGCCGGCGTCTTGACGAGGCCGCCGGAGAGCACGATCTCGGAGCGGGGAAAACCCTGGGCGTCGAGCACGTCGCTGCCGAGCTTGAGATTGTAGATCGTCGCCAGGAGCATCGCCTTGACGGCGTTGCCCGGCGTGGCGTTGGTGGCGTCGAGGCCGATCAGGCTGGCCGTGCCGCCGGCCGCGACGCCCAGGCCCGGCTCGTCGTCCATGAAGGGCAAGGCGGCCAGGCCGCCGCAGTCGTCGGCCGCGGCGAGCACCGCCGGCATCACCGCGGCGAAGGGGTCGCTTCCCGCCGGCAACACGCCGCCGAACATCTCCACGATCGCGTTCATCGCGGTCGTGCCGTTGCGCAGCCAGACCATGTTGATCGGCTTGCCATCGACGGCGCAGAAGTGATCCACCGCCCGGTTCACTCCCTGAAACGGCCGGTCGCCCACGGCGTTGGCCACCACGCTCGTGCCGAAGCTCATCGAGACGGTGCCGGCCGCCGCGATCAGCGAGCCGGCCAGGGCCGCCGGCTGATCCCCCTCGGCCGCCGCCACGGGGATGCCCTGCGGGAGCCCCAAGACCGCGGCCCCGTGGGCGTCGAGCGAGCCGGCATCCTCGCCGGCCCGGCGGATCTCGGGCAGGAGGCCGCGGAGCGGCGGCAGCGCGAGGCCCGGTGCCGTGCGGGCGACGAGGGCGTCGAAGTCGGCCAGCCGCTTGGCGTCGTAGCCGAGCGTGGCCTGGTCAATGGGAAACATCCCCGAGGCGTCGCCGATCCCGAGGTTCCACTGGCCGGTGAGCCGACGGGCGATCCAGCCGCCGGGCGTGGTCAGGTGGACCACCTGCGTGGCGAGCTCCGGCCGGTGGCGGAGCGTCCACAGCCAGCGGGCGGCAGTCAGTCGCTTGGGGCACTTGACTCCCAACAGCGCGGTGAGCTCGTGCCCCTCGGCCTCGTTGCGGCCGTCGCACCAGAGCCGGGCCGGGGCCAAGGGCTCGCCGCCGGCGTCGCAGAGCACCTCGCCGTGCATCTGCCCCGAGATCCCGATCGCCCGGACCTCCGGCTCGACGCTGAGGATCGCGAGCTTCGCCCGCAGCTCGGTCATGGCCGCCCCGAGGGCCCGCTCCCATTCGGCCGGCTGCTGCTCATACTCCCCCGCCCCGAGGCCCGGCACCATCTCATAGGAGCCCGAGCCCGTGCCGCGGATCCGCAGGTCTTCGGCGGTGAAGATCACCGACAGGCCCTGGGTGCCGACATCGATCCCGAGATAGCCCTGCGTCTTCATGATGGCTCCTGGCCGGGGGAGGTGGGAGCCCGGCATCTTCGGAGACAGCGGGGGGAAGAAGCAAGCATGGCCGCCGCAATGGCCCCGCCCGTTGGCGTTGGATGGAGACGGGGAGACTGCAGGCTTTGCTCGGCGTTCCTTGCCTGGCCTACCAGCCCAGGCTCGGCGAGACTCCCAGGCCGCGGGTGCCAGAGAGCGCGACCTCGATCCCCAGCGACCGGGCCAGGGCCGCCTTGGCGAGGGCCGCCCGGTCGGCGCTCGCTGGGTCGGTGGCGTAGGCCACCTGCACGTGGTTGGCCTTGTGGCGGGCCATCATCTGGTCGCGGGTCACGCCGTAGGTGACCGCATGCATGATCGGCCACTGCGGCGTGGTGGCCTCGAGCCGCCGCCTGGTCTCCGCCTCCGGGAGGGCGATCACGCCGGCCCGCCCGATATCCATGCAGAGCTTCTCCGAGCCGCCCCGGCCGTCGACCCAG
>CAYRNG010000410.1:0-1678 GCA_964425395.1 uncultured Candidatus Kuenenia sp.
GATCCGCACGCTGCGGGCCCCCGCGTCGATCGCGTTTTCGGTGAGCTCGCAGATCGCCTTCAGAGGATGCGTCTGCGAGTGGGCGATGATCGTGATCGCATTCCACTGGTCGCCGATCGAGAGCGTGCCGGTGGTCGCGGAATCCGTACGGGTGGCCATGCAGCCATCCTACGGCTTTTTGGCCCGTGTCCAGCCCCGGCGCTGGCAGAGCGGAGCATCGGTGTTTTGTGGCACGTCCAGGCAGACTCCAAGTCCGCCCCACGGCGTCGCGACGACTGTGGGGCGGGTCTGCAACCTGCCAGAGCCGGGGTCGGGGCATCGCAGACTGCACGTCCGCCCCACGGCTTGAACGCTCGCTTGGCTGGGCCACCCCTCCAGCCCGGCCACTTTGGTGGACCGCTTGCGGCGGGCCGCTACTGCGTGGTGTCGCCGGCGGTCACGGGCCGCGGGCCGGAGGCGATCCGCGGCAAGGCCTCCGAGGCGACCAGATAGGGCCGCTTGTATTCCGGCATGTAGCCCCGCGCGCCGCGGACGGTCACCTGCTGACCCACCAACGGGGCGAGGCTCACGCCCGGCCGGGGCGTCACGAACACGAGCACGTCGTTGTTGTTGTCCACGACCGCCCAACGGGGAGCGTCGGGCCGCCGCGAGATCACCGTGGCCAGCCGGCCGGTCGTCTCCATCTGGTCCGGGGGCGTCCAGTCGGGCCGGCCATCGGCGGGCCGACCGCCGGGCAGCACGCCGGGTCGGACGGGCCGCGAGCCGACCGCCGACAGGCTCGACCACATGCTGCCCAGCCGTAGCGGCGAGGGATCGGCTTCCGCCGGCGCCGCGAGCGCCACCTGGCGGGCCTTGATCGCCTCGAAGCGGGCCAGCCGGGCGTCGATCGCCTCGGCCCGGGTTCGCTCGTCGCCGGTGGTGGCCCGGGAGGCCGCCAGCCGGAGCCGATCCCGAAGGGGCTCGAGCGGCCACTGCTCGCTCGGCCCCGTAACCGCCAGCGAGAGCGCGAGATCCACGTCGGCCAGTTCATCGGCCGGAAGGGGCGCGGCGCCGGCCACGGCCGCGGGAGCAGGGGGCGGCGAGAGATCGAAGATGGTGGTGCCCCGCGGGAGCCAGCCCGACAAGAGGCGGGTCATGCCTCCGGGGGGGGCCAGGCCCCCTGGCGTGTCGGCGGCAGCGAGCGGCGCTGCGGCCGGATCGACCTCGGCGACCGCCTGGGTCACGGCGACGCCGGCATCGCGGATGGCCGCGAGCGCCTCACCGGCCGCGGCCAGGCCCGCCCCCTGGGGCTCCGGTTCGACCAGCGGCGCGATCTCCGCCGGCAGGGCCAGATCGGCCGACCAGGCCCAGCGAAACTCGCCCGCCGGCGGCTCGATCCTCAGCCACTCGCCGGCGTGGCGACCGGCGGGAATCGCCACCCGCTCGATCACCCGCACCCGCTCGCCCGCCTCGAGAGCCACTTGTGAGACATGCCGCAGGTCGTTGAGTTGCGAACCGACGCGGGCCACGGCGGCGTCGGTGACCACCACGCCGACTCCGCCCTCGTCGAGCGGAGCCTCCCGTCCTGCGGCGACGACATCCGCGGCCCGCACCCAACTGTAGCTGCCCTTCACGGGCCGAACGGCGCAGTAGCCCGATTCCTCGATCGCCCAGATCTCCACGGTCGTGCCGCGGGAGA
>CAYRNG010000411.1:0-4350 GCA_964425395.1 uncultured Candidatus Kuenenia sp.
ATCCCGCCGCTACGTGGCGACCGTTTTGGCCCAACGTAGCCGCGGGTTGACCCTACGGGCAAACGTAGCCGCGGGTTTTCAACCCGACGGACAGCGGGGCGTTGCCAGCCGGAAACGGCGGCATCGGAAACGCGTCGTCAACTGGCCGGCGGGATACAATCCCGCCGCTACGTGGGCGTCGTCAACTGGCCGGCGGGATACACAGGCTTTGCCTGCCCGCAGGGTCATCCCGCCGCTACGTGGGCTGCCTCAACTGGCCGGCGGTTGCCTGCCCGCAGGGGCATCCGGCCGCTACCGGGCGACCCGTGCCGCCACCATGGCGGCAATCCGGCGGCCGGGGGCGGTCATCGCCAGCCGGGCGAGCGCTGCCGGCTTGACGAGCTTTCGCCGCGGGCCCACGGCCGGCCGGCGGGAGGCCCTCCGCTCCACGACCCGGCAGCTGACGCGGTGGTGGGTGACCGTGTAGGCGACCATGCCCAGCTGTCGGTCGCCGGCGGCCCGCGCGGCTCCCGGCTTTGCGCGGGGAAAATCCCACAGCCCCTCCCACCACTCGCCGGGCCCCCGCCGCTCCACGACGACGCTATCGCCGTGCCGGATCACGAGGGCCGTCTCGCGGAGCGTTTCGACGGCCCGCCTTGGAGCCTGGGCCGGAATCTCGGCGACGCGGCCGGTCTGGTAGGCCCGGCAGCAGCCCGCCAGCGGGCAGCGGCCGCAGTCGGGCCGCTCGGGCGAGCAGACGAGCGCCCCGAGTTCCATCAGCGCCTGGTTGAAGCTGCCTGGATCGCGGGCCGGCACGAGCGTGGCGGCGAATTGCCAGAGCGGCTCATCACCGGAGCCGCCCACCGGCAGCTCGTGCCCCGCCAGCCGGGCGATGACGCGGCGGCTGTTGGCCTCGATGATCGGCTCGCGGGCATGAAAGGCGATCGAGGCGATCGCCCCGGCGGTGTAGCGGCCGATGCCGGGCAGCTGGCGGAGCTCGGCGGCCGTCCCCGGAAACACGCCACCATGGTCGGCCACGATCCGCTTGGCCGCCGCATGGAGCTGCCGGGCCCGCCGGTAGTAGCCCAGCCCCTCCCACCGCTTGAGCACCTCCGCCTCGCGGGCCGCCGCCAGGCTGGCGACGGAGGGGAACCGGGCCACAAACCGGGTGAAGAACTCCTTGACCCGTTCCACCTGGGTCTGCTGGAGCATGATCTCGCTCACCCAGACCCGATAGGGATCGCGGTTCGCCCGCCAGGGCAGGTCGCGGCGGTGGCGGCGATACCAGGCCCCAAGCAGCCGCGACACGGCTCCTGGCTCGGGAATGGGGGGCGAACTGTTTCGCATAGCTGGTTTTTGCTCCGCGTCCTCGGGTTCGCTTCAGGAGGCAACGTCTGCTGTTGTTCGGTTCGGGGCTGCCCATACCCCGTCGCCGGACGTTCGCTGCGGGCATCCTGCCCTCCGCTCACTCGATGACGGCTGCGCTCTCGGCATCCTGCCTTCGCTTGCCGCCAACGCCGGCTCCCGGGGCACGGGCAGCCCCGAACTGGCCGTCTTTGAATCGGCTCACCGCTGCTCCCAGAAGGAAACCGGCCCCTTGCAAAGGCCGGGCGGCTCGGCTCAAAAGTGGTGTCGGGCGGCAGTGTAGCCGCTGCTTTCCCGGTCTTCATGAGCCCCCTCGATGACTCCTGCCGATAAGCCCGCGTCTTCCGGAGGCCCTGGCGGCCGGGGCTCGCGCCGGCGGAAGGCCGGCGGCCGCACCAGGGCGGCGGCCGAGCGGATCACCGTCGTGCGGCGGGAGTCGGGCCAGGGCCCGGCCTGGGAGATCGTCCAGCCCCGCTGTGCCCGCCGCCGCCGCGACGACGTCGCGGAAGTGGAGGACATGCTCGCTGCCGGCGAGACGGAGATCGCCCGCGACGAGCTCGTCTGGCTGCTCTCGGAATGCCCCGACTTCTTGGAGGCCCACGTGCAGCTGGGCCTCGTGGCCCTCGAGGAGGACGACGCCAAGCTCGCCCGCGGCCACTTCGGCCGGGCCTATGAACTCTGCCTCAGGGCCCTGGAGGCGGCCGGCGGCCCCAAGCCGCTGCCCCACGCGCTGCCCGGCAACCAGCCGTTCTTCGAGGCGGCCAAGGGGCTCGTCCACTGCCTGCTCGCGACCGGCCGCCGGGGCATGGCTGCCGACGTCTGCCGGCGGATCGCCCCGCTCGACCCCGCCGACCCGCTGGGAATCCAGCGGCTGTTGGCAGGCCCGCGGTAGCGGGGGGTTATCATGTGGGCCCCCGGAGGATACCCCGATGCGTTTTCACGATGCTTTTCGTGCTGGCCTGTTCGCCCTCCCGCTCGCCCTCGCCGCCACCGGCAGCCGCGGCCAGCCTGCCACCGCTGAGCCGGCGATGATGGCGATCGAACCGGCCGGCACGATCCGACTCTGGGAAGGGGCCGCGCCGGGGGCGCTCGGCGAGGCCGACCACGACGTGCCCACGCTCACCTGGTGGCCCGCCAAGCAGGCGGCCGGGGCCACTGCGGCGCTCGTCGTCTGCCCCGGCGGCGGCTATGGCGCGCTCGCCGACCACGAGGGCACCGACTACGCCCGCTGGCTCAACACCCGGGGGATCTCGGCCTTCGTGCTCCGCTACCGGCTCGGCAGCAAGGGCTACCGGCATCCCGTGATGAGCGGCGACGTGAAGCGGGCCCTGCGGACCGTGCGGCACGACGCGGAGAAGTTTTCGGTCGATCCGCGACGGGTGGGCGTGATCGGCTCCTCGGCCGGCGGGCACCTGGCGCTGACCGCCTGCCTCAAGGGAGATGATGGCGATCCGCAAAACGCCGACCCGATCGAGCGGCAACCGTCCCGGCCCGACGTGGGCGTGCTCTGCTATCCGGTCGTGAGCATGCTGCCCGAGAAGACCCACGGCGGCTCGCGGAAGAACCTGCTCGGCGACGAGCCCCCGGAGGAGCTTGCCCGCGAGCTCTCCGGCGAATTGGCCGCCCACGCCGGCATGCCCCCCTTGTTCATCTGGCACACCTACGAGGATCAGGCGGTGAAGCTCGAGCCGATCCTCGAATTGGCCCTCAAGCTGAGGAGCCTCGGCCGGCCCTATGAATTGCACGTCTACGAGACGGGCCGGCACGGCCTGGGCCTGGGCGTGCGGCCCTATGACGGCATGAAGACGCTCCACCCCTGGACGGTCGAGTGCCAGCGGTGGCTGGGCAGCCACGGCTTCTGATGCCGGCTGCGGGAAAGGATGACCTCCAGGCATGACGCCCCCGCGGTTCATCGTGCTCGACGGCCTCGACGGGGCCGGCAAGTCGTCGCAGCTCGGCGGGCTCGCCGACTGGCTGCGGGCGATGGGCCGCGAGGGCGTCACCTGCCGCGACCCCGGCTCGACGGCCGTGGGCGACGCGATCCGGGCGATCCTCCTCGACCGCCGCGATCTCCAGCTCGACGCCACCGCCGAGATGCTCCTCTACATGGCCGCCCGGGCCCAGCTGGTGGCGGAGGTGGTCGGGCCGGCGCTCGCCCGCGGGGCCTGGGTGGTCTCCGACCGCTACCTGCTCTCGAACATCGTCTACCAGGGGCACGCCGGCGGCCTCGATCCCGACTCGATCCGCCGCGTGGGTGACGCGGCCACCGGCGGCCTGGCGGCCGATCTCGTGCTTGTGCTCGACGTCGATCTGGCCACGGCCGCCCGGCGGCTCAACCGGCCGCTCGACAAGCTCGAGGATCGCGGCGGCGGTTACCGCGAGCGGCTCCGGGCGGGCTACCTGCAAGAGGCCGCGGCCGACCCTGCCCGGATTCGGGTGCTCGACGCCAGCGGCACGCCCGCCCAGGTGGCTGCCACGATCCAGGCCGCGGTCGCGGCGCGGTTCCCGGAACTGGCCTAGCGGCGGGAGACTCGGCATGGCGTGGCAGGGCATCGAGGGGCATGACGCGGTGGCGGCCGGGCTGGCGGCGGCCGAGGCCCGCGGGCGGATCGCCGGGTCGTACCTGTTCATCGGGCCGCCGGGCGTGGGCAAGGGAGCCTTCGCGCGGGCTCTGGCCCGGGCGGTCGTCTGCCGCGATCCCGGGCCGGGCCTGGCCGCCTGCGGAGCGTGCCCGTCGTGCAAGCAGGCGGCGGCCGGCAACCATCCCGACATCGACCTGGTCGCCAGGCCTGCCGACAAGAGCACGATCCCGCTCGAGGCCTTCATCGGCGATGCGGCCCACCGGATGCGGGAAGGGCTCTGCTGGCGGCTGCTCTTGAAGCCGGCCGTCGGCAGCCGCAAGGTGGCCATCATCCTCGACGCCGATCACCTGGCCGAAGAGGCGGCCAACTGCCTGCTCAAGACACTCGAGGAGCCGCCCCCCGGAGCGGTCATCATCCTGGTGGG
>CAYRNG010000412.1:0-14263 GCA_964425395.1 uncultured Candidatus Kuenenia sp.
TGGCGGATCAGCGCCCGCGTCAGCGCCGTCAAGGAAGTCGACTACGCCGATTTCAAGGCCGACCTCAAGAGCGAGATCGACCCGATCCTGGCCGAGATCGCGGCGGACGGCGTGGACGGCGTGGAGGTCGAATACACGGGCCTGGTGCCGCTGGTCTACAAGGCCCAGCACTCGCTGCTCGACGGCCTCCAGGCGGGCTTCATCTGGGACTTCCTAATCATCGTGGCGGTGATGATGCTCCTCTGCCGGGCCGCCTCGGCGGGCCTGGTGCTCTTCCTGCCGGCCGCCTTCCCGGCCCTGGTGGTGTTCGGCGGCATGGGCTGGGGCAACTCGATCCTCAAGACCTTCGGCTCAGGCTCGCTCTTGGTCGACATCGGCTCGGTGATGGCCCCCAGCGTGGCCCTCGGCGTGACCGTGGACGACGTCGTCCACTTCATGCTCTGGTTCCGCCGCGGGATCAGCGACGGCCTCGACCGCAAGGAGGCGACGATGCTCGCCTTCAAGGGCTGCGCCCGGGCGATGTACCAGAGCTGGGGCGTGATCGGCATCGGCCTCTCGGTGTTCGCCCTCTCGCCGTTCGGCCCGACGCAGCGGTTCGGCTACATGATGCTCTCGATGCTCACGCTCGCCCTGGTGGGCAACCTCGTCTTCCTGCCGGCCCTCCTGGCCGGTCCGCTGGGAGGCGTGTTCGCCGCCAGCATCCGCCGCAACGACCAGCGGAAGGCCCGCCGCCAAGGCGGCCGGACGGTCACGACCGACGCCGGCAGCGACGCCCTGCCGCCGCCCCACGTCGTGGCGGGCGCCAGCCGCCAGGCCGCGCATGCCTGACGGCCTGCCGACGGCGACGGTGACGCTCAAGCCCCGGCGGGCCCGGCCCTTCTTCAGGCGGCATCCCTGGGTGCTCGAGTCGGCGGTGGCGAGCGTCACGGGGGAGCCCGGGGCCGGCGACGTGGTGGACGTGGTCACCCACGACGGCAGCTTCGTGGCCCGCGGCCTGTTCAATCCCCAGAGCCGGATCCGGGTGCGGCTCTACGCCTTCGATGCCGCCCTTCCACTCGACGACGCCTGCTGGGCGGCCCGGCTGGCGGCCGCCGTTGGCCTGCGAGAGACGCTCGGCCTGTTGGGGCCCGGCACCGCCTGCCGGCTGGTCAACAGCGAGGGGGACGACCTCTCGGGGCTGATCGTGGACCGCTACGGCGACTACCTGGCCGTGCAGGTCACGGCCCTGGCGATGGAGCCCCGGCTCGAATTGCTCGTCGACCGGCTCACGAAGCTCGTGCCGGTGCGGGGCATTCTCCTCCGCGGTGCCGAGCGGGGCCTGGCGAAGCTCGAGGGGCTTCACCTGCCCGACCGGCTGCTCTGGGGCACTGCCCCGGAGGGCCCGGTCTTCATCACCGAGCACGGCCTGACCTTCGGCCTCGACCTGGCCGAGGGGCAGAAGACCGGCTTCTATCTCGACCAACGCGACAACCGCCAGGCGGCCGCCCGCTACGCCGGCGGCCGGCGGGTGCTCGACATGTTCTCGTACTCCGGCGGCTTTGCCCTGGCCTGCGGCCTCTCCGGCGGGGCCCGGAGCGTGCTGGCGGTCGATTCGAGCCCCAAGGCCGCCGCCCTGGCCCGGGCCAACGCCGAGCTCAACGGGGCGGCGATGATCGAGGTCGAGACGGCCGACGCCTTCGAGAAGCTCACCGCCCTGGCCGCGGCCGGCGAAACCTTCGGCATGGTGGTGCTCGATCCGCCCAAGTTCGCCCGCAGCCGCTCGACGGTCGAAGATGCCCTGCGGGCCTACCACCGGATCAACCGCCTGGCCTGCGGCCTGCTCGAGCCGGGCGGGATCCTCGTCACCTGCACCTGCTCGGGCTCGGTGACCCGCGAGGACTTCCTCCAGATGCTCGCCGGCGTGGCCCCCCGGGCCGGCCGCTCGATCCAGCTGCTCGAGGTCCGCGGCGCCGCGGCCGACCATCCGGTCAGCGTCAGCTGCCTGGAGGGGGAGTATCTCACCTGCGTGATCGCCCGCGTCGCCTGACGCCGTGTAGGTCCGTCACGCCGTGACGGACTACCCGCCGGCCAATTGACGCCGCCCCCTGTAGCGGCGGGATTCCATCCCGCCGGCCAGTTGACGCCGCGTTTCCGGTGCAACGGTTTCCGACTGGCATCTCCGCGCTGCCCGCGGGTAACAAACCCGCGGCTACGTTCCGCCAACAGGCCCGCCAAACCGGCCGCCTCGTAGCGGCGGGATTGTATCCCGCCGGCCAGTTGACGCCGCGTTTCCGGTGCCGCCGTTTCCGGTTGGCGTCGCCGCGCTGTCCGCGGGTAACAAACCCGCGGCTACGTTGGCGGGACCACCCGCTCGGCAGGCGCAGCCCTCGCACCCCCCCGCCCGCTACGGCCGGACGGCTTCGATCAAGTGGTAGCCCTTGACGAGCTCCTGGGCGACGTCGGTCCACATCCGGGGGAGTTGCTCGAGATACCAGGTGGGTTGCTTGGTCACGATCAGGAGCGTGCCCCCCGGGGCGAGGGCCAGGCGGGCCGCCTCGACGAACTTCTCGGCGATCGTGAAGTCGCCGTAATACGGCGGATTGGCCAGGGCGAGGTCCCAGGTGCCGCGGTCGGGCACGCGGCCTTCCGCCTCGAGGGCCACCGTCAGGTTCGAAAGACCGTTGAGCTCGGCGGCCAACCGGGTGCACTCGACCGCCCGGGCGGATGAGTCGAAGGCGTGGACCACGATGCTCGCCTCGCGGGCCGCGATCCCCAGGGCCACGCAGCCGGATCCCGAGCCGATGTCGAGCACCTTCGTGTCGGGGGCCACGTCCACTGCCGCCAGCAGCCGGCGGGCCCCGGGGTCGATCCGCCGGTGGGCGAACACGCCCGGCCGGGTGATCGCCGTCAGCAGCCGGTCGCGGTCGCGAAACACGAACCGGCAGGAGAAGTCGCGAACCTTGGCCGGCTCGCGGGTCTTCTCGACCACGTAGGCCACCGTCGCGGGCCGGCCTGGCCCCTCGGCCGGCCGCACCCGGACCCGCTCGCCGGTCGCGGCCAGCTGCTCCCTGAGCCAGGTATCGCGGGGGTTGTCCACCGCCGTCACCAGCCGGCCGCCGATCGCCAGCTGGCAGAGGGCCTGCTGGAGAATCTCGCGGGTCAGCTCGGCCTCGCCCCCCTTGCTGATAGGCACCACGGCCAGGTCAAAAGGCCCGGCCGGCATGTCGGCGGTGCAGTGGGTAGCGAGATTGGCGGGCGGGGCTCCCCAGGCGGCCAGGGCCGTGTCGTGCTGATGGAGATCGAGAAACCAGGCCGCCACGGCCGCCTCAGGCCGCCCGCGGGCGAGAGTCTCCGCGGCCTGACCGCGGCCGAGGGTCGTGCAGACGATCCGGCTGCCCGGCAGCTCGGCGGCGACGGCCAGGGCATGGGCTTCGGCGGGACGGGCTGGCAGGGGAGCAGGCATCGCGGCGGGTCAGGGAAGCGGCTCGAGCGTGAGCGGATCCCGCAGCGGCAGGTGGGTCACCTTCCCGCCGAAGAAGTCCTGCATGCTGGCCCGCTTGTCGAGGTCGCCCGGGGCGATCGCCTCCCAGTCGCCCACCACCAGGATCGCCAGCGACTCCGGATCGAGGTGCTTGCGGGCCACCCGCTGGAGGTCGGCCGCCGTGACGGCCTCGAGCTTCTCCCGGTAGGTCTTCCAGAAGTCGGCGGGCCGGCTCGTGAACTCGTCGTTGACAAACACCTGGAGCATCTGGGGCTTGCTCTCGAACCGGCGGGGGAAGGTCTCGATCAGCCCCCGCCGGGCCGTCTCGATCTCCTCCTCCGGCACCGGTTCCTCGCGGATCCGCCGGATCTCGTCGAGCACGATCTTGGTGGCCAGGGCGACGGTCGTGTTCTTGCTCTCGAAGCCGGCCCGGAAGTCGCCGGGATACTCGACCCGGGGCTGGAGCACCGACCGGACCGAGTAGGCCAGCCCCTCGTTGCTTCGCACCTGCTGCATGAGCCGGCTCGTGAAGCCCCCCGCCCCGAGGATCTCGTTGAGGAGCACGAGCGGAATGGCGTCGGGATCGTCCCGCTCGATCGAGCGGCGGCCGATCACCACCTTGCCCTGCGGGATCGCCTTGGGCACGTGGTAGAGGCCGGGGGCGAGCGTGGCCGTGGGGGCGACCGGAGCGGGAGCCGCCGAGCCTCGCTCCCAGCCGGCCAGCACCTTCTCGAGCGCCGCCAGCATCGCCGCGGGCTCGAAGTCGCCGGCCACGGCGATGATCGCGTTGCCGGGGTGGAAGATTTGCTTGTGCATCGCGGACAGCCGCTCCCGCGAGACGGCCTCCACCTGGGCGGCCGTCGGCTCGGCGGCCTCGAAGTGATCGCCGCCGAAGGCCAGCCGCTTCCACTCCCGGGCCAGGATCTTCGAGGCATCGTCGTTTCGCTGGGCCAGCTGGGCCAGCTGCCGGGCCCGGGCCGTCTCCAGCCGGCCAACGTCGAAGCCGGGCGTGCGGAGCATCTCCAAGAACAACGCCAGGCTCTCCGGGAAGGTGCTCGCCAGGCAGTTGAGCGTGGCGGTGGTGAAGGTCTCGCTGGCGGCCACCTTCACGTCGGAGGCCAGGAAGTCGAGTTCTTCATCGAAGGCGGCCGGTGGCCGGGCGGCGGTGCCTCCCTCGCGGACCAGCCGGGCCGTGAAAGCCGCCAGGCCGGGCAGGTCGGCCGGGTCGAGTGAACTGCCCCCTTTGAACGTGATCGCCAGGTTGATGAGCGGAAACTCATGGGAAGGGGCGAGGAACACGACCGTGCCGTCGGGGAGGACGTGGCGGTGGTCGGCCGCGGCCGGCGGCTCGAAGGCCAGCGGGGCAAACTCGATCGCCTCCGGCCGGGCCGGCAGCGGGGCCGGGTCGAGGGCGTGCGTCGGCTGAGCCACGAGCGGCCAGATCATTGCCAGGCCGAGCACCAGGAGGCCACGTCCTCTGGGGGGAGGGGTTGCCCGTGCCATCTCGCCGGACGCTCGCTGGGGACTGTCCCCGCTTCGGGGACTGTCCCCTTTCGGCATGCCCATCCCGCCGGCCAGTTGACGCTGCCCCACGTAGCGGCGGGATTTTATCCCGCCGGCCAGTTGACGCTGCCCCTGCCGTTGGTCCTGGTTGCCCACGTCATCTCGCCGGCCAGTTGCCAACGCCCCGTCAGTGCCGCCGTTTTCGGCTGGCATCTCCGCGCTGCCCGCGGGTTGCAAACCCGCGGCTACGTCGGGGCAGCCGCGCAAAGCACGCCCGCCCGGAGGTGCGGCGGGATGACTCTGCGGGCAGGCGAATCCTGGATATTCGGTCGGTCCGTTCCGGCAGCCGTCCGCTTCTAGCGCATCGCCGGCAAGCTCTCGACCGAGATCCAAGCCATTCATGAGGCGTCCTCTCATTTCGCGGCGCGGCGGTAGATCGCGACGCTGCGGTTGGTGGGATTGAAGTATTGGTTGGCGACGCGGCGGATGTCGGCCGCGGTGACGGCCTCCTCCTTGACCGGCCCCTCGTTGATCTCCCGCCAGTCGAGGAGGGCCTCGGAGAAGGCCAGCTGGACGAACAGCGACATGTTGCTCTGGAGGCGGCGGAAGTTGCCGGCGGCCAGCCGGTTCTTGACCTTCCGCAGCTCCCGCTCGGAGACCTCCTCCGCCTGGAGCTTGGCGAGCTCCTCATACCAGGCCTGCTCGAGGTCTTCGGGGGTCGCCTCACCGCGGGCCTGGGCCGAGACGGCGAACAGGCCGGCGTATTTGCGGGTGTCGGAGGAGGCCTGGGCCCGGGCGGCGATCCCCCGGCCCTCGACGAGCCCCGTGAACAGCCGGCCGGTCCGCTCGTTCAGGATCTCGGCGAGCAGGTCGAGCGGGTAGCTGTCGGCATGGCCGGCGGGCACCGTGTGGTAGCGGATCTCAACGGCCGGGGGAAAATCGCCGCTGGCGATCATCCGCTGCTCGGCGAGCTGGCCCACCTCGAGGGTCACCACCGGCGGCGGGGCCCGCTCGCCGGGCTCGAGCCGGGAGAAGTAGCGGCGGATCATGTCCTTGGCCACGGCCGGGTCGAAGTCGCCCACCAGGATCCCGAACAGGTTGCCCGGCCGGTAATAGACGTTCCAGTATTCCTGGGCCTGCTCGAAGGTGTAGCTGTTCAAGTCGCTCGGCCAGCCGATCACCGGCCAGGAGTAGCCGCTCGAGGCCCAGAACATGGCGTCGAACTGCTCCTCGAACTTGCCGGTCGGCGTGCTCTCCGTCCGCAGCCGCCGCTCCTCGTGGACGACGTCCCGCTCGGAGTAGAACTCGCGGAACACGCTGTCGTGGAGCCGGTCGCTCTCCATCCAGGCCCAGAGCTCGAGCTTGTTGGAGGGGACGGTGATGAAGTAGCAGGTCAGGTCGTAGCTCGTGAAGGCGTTCATGCCGCTGCCGCCGGCCCGGGTGTAGACCTGATCAAACTCGTCCTTGACGATCGTGCCCGCCTCCGGCCCACCGGCCCCGCGGCCCTGCTGGGCCTTGATCAAGGCGTCGAGCCGGCCCCGCAAGACCCGCAGCTGCTGGGTGTCGTGGGCCGGATCCCAGGGGTCGTCGATCTGGCCCTTGAAGAACCGCTCGTACTGCTCCGTCCAGACCAGCCGGTTGATCTCGTCGCGGATCGCCTTCTGCTCGGCCCGGTAGCGGGCGTCTTTCTCCGGGTCGCGGGTGCCGATCGTGTCGGTGCCCTTGAACATCATGTGCTCGAAGAAGTGGCTGATCCCGGTGATCCCGGGCCGCTCGTTGACGCTGCCCACCCGGGCCACCCAGCCGGCGCTGACCACATTGGGCTGGTCGCTGCGGGGCACGAGCAGAAACAGCATCCCGTTGGGGAGCCGAAACTCCTCGACCTGGACCTGCTGGGCCGCGGCGGCGGTGGTCAGGGCGACCAGCCCGACGGCCATGAAAAGCAGGAAAAGGGGACGCAGCTCATTTCTGCGAAGCATGATGAAGATCTCGAGGGACGCGGGGCCGGGATGGTCCGAAGACATTGGTTATAGCCCCGGCCCGCGGAAGTGTCCGCGGGTCGCCGGCCTCGAGGACGCCCGCCAGCCGCGGGCCGGCGGCACCTGGGCCGCGAGCCGCTGGACTTTTGGAGCCGGCCGGCGAATCATTCTGCCCCGCGGGGTGGCGGCGCGGGCCGCCCCGGGGCGACTCCAGAGCCGCGCGGCAGAGAGAGGAGCAGCGGCGATGGCATCGATCGACCGGGCCGATCCCACGATCATGGGGCACCTGCTCGCCCAGCACCGCGAACTCCACGACCTGCTCGTCGAGGCCCGCGGAGCCTTGGCCGGCCGGCTGGCTCAGACCCCGGCCCGGGAGCGGCTCGGAGCCCTCCGCGAGCACCTCGCCAGCCACTTCGAGCAGGAGGAGGAGGGGGGCTACCTGGAAGAGTCGCTCACCCGGATGCCCCGGCTCGCTCGGGACGTGCGGGCGGTGCTGGGGGAACACCCCGGCCTGTTGGCCGAGCTCGACGGGTTGCTCGATCAGCTCTCGGCGCGGGATATTGGCGAGGTTGCGTGGCGGCAGGCCGGCCACGACTTCGAGGCATTCGCCTCTCACCTGCTGGCCCATGAGAGGAGAGAGAATGCCGTCGTCCAGGAGGGATACAACGAGGATCTCGGGCTCGTCGACTGACTGCGGGCTCCGGGCCGCTGCAGGCCGCTGGTGGGTGCGGCCGCTGGCCGGGCTGTGGCTCGTGGCCGGGCTCGTTCTCATGGCCGCGGTGGCCGGCGGCCGGCCGCCGGTCGCCGACCAGGTGGCCGGCTTCATGCGGGCCAAGCTGGGCCACTCGCAGAACGTGCTCGAGGGGCTCTCGACCGCAGACTTCGACCTCATCGAGCGGGGCGCCCAGGAGCTGTCGCTGGCCAGCCAGGACTCCAACTGGCAGGTGCTCCAGACGGAGGACTACATCCGGCAGAGCGCCGAATTCCGCCGCGCCTGCGACGCCCTCCGGACCGCCGCCCAGGCCAAGAACCTCGACGGCGCGACGCTCGCCTGGATGGACGTGACGCTCAAATGCGTCCAGTGCCACAAGTATGTGCGTGACGTGGAGTAGGCCACCGCTCTCCGCCAGAGCGCACCGTCCCCTGGCTCGCGCCAGGGGTTTCTATGGGCCACCGCAGCCCGCCCTCCACACCGCAGCTTCCCCCCTACGCCTCCTCGTCCCCGAGCCCGGCCAGGTCGATCGGCCGGGGGATGAAGGTCGTGTCGAGGGGCACGACCTTCGTGATCCGGTCGAGATCGATGAGCACCGGCGGGTCGGCCTGGCCGGGGGGATGCTCCCAGCCGGCCAGCTGGATCTTGGGCAGGTTCACGATCAGCATCATCGGCTGGAGCCTGCGGGGCTTGCCCGGCTCGGGCCCTTCGACCTGGATCTCGCGGCAGTCGGTGATCGCCCGGCTGATGGCCGAGAGGAGCCGGGGCCGGGCGGCATAGCGGGCCAGGTCGGGGAGGGGGACGTGAAACACCCGCCGGGCGGCCTCGACCTGCGAGATCAGGCTCGGAGGCAGGTCCCGCTGGAGCTTGCTCCACAGGCTTTCGATCCCCGTCCACAAGACCGTCCCCTCGAAGGCCTTGAGGAGATCGCGGCCGACGCTGAAGGCGGTCAACTCCAGGAGCGTGAGCGGCTCGGGGGGGATCCGCCGGCTGGCCAGGGCGGCGGCATCGAACTGCCAGCCAAATTTGCGGCCGGTCGGCAGCGGGGCATGGTCGATCGGATAGCCGCAGGTGATCAGGAATTCGCAGTCGCGGTGAAGCGTGCGGGGGGAGAGCCGGGAGAGCCCGAGCCGCTCCTTGACCGCGGCGATCAGGGCCTGGTCGTCGAGCGGGCCCCGGGCGGCCGCCAGGATGTCGAGGACGGCCAAGATGCGAAGGAACTGCTCGTAACGGGCCAGATTGCGGGTCATGGGCGCGGACGCTCGCTGGGCAGCGGTGGCTGAGGAACTGCGGGGAAGCGCGCGCGGGCGATCCCTCGCGGCCACCGGGCCCGCCGGTCCGCGACCGATCCATCGGCCGACAAGCATGACCGAACCGGCGTTCGGCCCCGCAATCCTCCTCCTCAGGTCGGCACCTTTGGTCACCCAACGTGAGCCTCAGGCGGCCCGTCGCTGCCGTGTGGCCAGCGGCACCTGGATTGCCTCGGCCCCCTCGATGAGCCGATCGACGAGCGCCCCGACCTGCGCGGAGGTGACCTCGCCATCCTCGACCGGCATCTCGGCGACCAGCCGCAGGCAGCCGGCCACGCAGTCGTGCTCGACGGCCACCAGCGGGATCGTGGCCGCCACGCCGCAGGCAATCAGGCAGGCGGCGGCCGCGTCGTCGGCGAGCGGGAAGGCCCGCTCGATCGCGGCCCGGCAGGAGCGGCCCTCGTCGGCGGGCCTGACCGACACGATCGCAAGGTGTTCCCTGCGCGGGTTCTCGTAACCGCGGGTCACGAGTACGACACGGATCACACCTTCCTCGGCATCGACATGATGGCGAAGCTTGGCCTCCGAGACGAGGCCCGAGAGATCGGTGAGCGAGATGGGCATGGCGCACTCCTTGCTGGGCCCGCATGAGCGCGGGCGTGACGGGGCGACGACTTCCCTGCCGTCGCACGACGAAACTTCTGGAGCGGTTCGACCGCTCACCCCTACTACGCCCGCCGATGGGGATTCTTGCGCGCACGCTTACGGATTTGAGAGGTGGATAGTGCCTACCCAGAGTGACCGGCAGCTCATGACCGGTGACCAAGCGTGCGTATTTGATCGGCATGATCTGGCCAGTGTGGTGGAACAAGCATTGAATGCGGGGCGATGCGGTCGAGGTCGGCCGCATACCAGCGGGAGGCGGAATCCATGGCAGGCAAGCGACTGGCACACGCTTTGACAGCGGCCTCCGATCCGGAGGATGCCGACGGCTCCTGCCTGTCGGTCAGCCTGCTCCTGCTCCGCTGGCAGGAGACCGGCAGCCATGCGGCCTTCGAGCGGCTGGTGGACTTCGTGCGGCCCCAGGTCGAGCGGGTGGCGGCGCAGGCCCTGCGGCGGCTGGGCGTCGAAGACGGCAACGCGGTGGACGACGCGGTCGCCCTGGTACTCGATCACCTCCGCCGGCTGCCGGGCCCAGGCGACGCCGAGCGGTGCGTGGCTCGGTTTACTCCCAAGCGGCGGCATCAGCCGGCCGATCCCGGCCGGGGCTTCGTCAGCCGGCTAGCCCAGGACCGCGCCGTGGACGTGGTCCGCACCCGCCGGCGGCACCGGAGCGTGCCCTTCTCGCAGCTCGAGGCTGTCGAGGGCCTCGGCTTCGAGGAGACCATTGCCGGCGACACGGGCGGCGGCAGCCCGCTCATCGACCAGGTTCGAGCCGTTGCCGGGCAACTCGAGCCGCGGCAGCGAACGCTCGTGGACCTGCTCCTCGAGGGCAAGACCCAGGCGGTGATCGCCCACGTGCTGGGGATCAGCGAGGGCAACGTCTCCCGGCTCCGATCCCGGACTCTCGCCGACCTCAGGACTCTGCTCGCCGACGAGCCCTGACGATGCGGGGGCGGCCGCTCACTCCAGCACGATCGTCCGGCGGCCGTGCACGAAGACCCGCTCCTCGAGCACCAGCCGCACCGCCCGGGCCAGCACCAGCTTCTCGACGTCGCGGCCGGCCTGGGCCATCCGCTCCGGGGTGAAGGCATGGTCCACCGGGGTCACGTCCTGGGCGATGATCGGCCCCTCGTCGAGCTCGCTGGTCACGAAGTGGGCCGTGGCGCCAATCAGCTTCACGCCTCGGGCGAAGGCCTGGCGGTAGGGGCTCGCCCCGGCGAAGGCCGGCAGGAACGAATGGTGGATGTTGATCATCCGCCCGGCATAGCGGGCCACGAACTCCGGCGACAGGATCCGCATGTAGCGGGCCAGCACGATCGAGGCCGGCCGGTGGGCGTCGATGGCGGCCGCCAGGGCGGCCTCGTGGGCGGCCCGGCTCTGGCCCTCGTGGGGCACGTGGGCAAAGGGCACCCCGAACCGCTCGACGAGCCCCCGCAGGAGGTCGTGGTTGCTGACCACGCCCACGATCCGGCCGGGCAGCTCGCCGACCGCGTCGAGCAGGAGCAGTTCGCCGAGGCAGTGGGGCTCGCGGGTGGCGCAGACCACCAGCGGCCGGCGTTCCACGCTCGTCACCCGGACGGTCGCCGCCGCCGGCAGCACCCCGGTCAGGGCGGCCTCGAGGTCGCCGGCGGTCGCCGGGAGCGTCGCCCCGGCGGCCGGCACCACCTCGGCCCGGAAGAAGAAGTGCCGGGTCGAAGCGTCCACGAACTCGTGGTTGGCCTCGATGTTGAGCCCGCGGGCTTGGAGCACGCCGGTGATCCGGTGGATCAGGCCGACCGCATCGGGGCAGTCCACGAGGACGATCTGGCGGGCTACCGGCGCGGTGAATAGCGGCTGTTCGCTCCTCACCACGCCCGCTGGCCTCCGCTCGGCCGCTCCGCGCGGGGCACCCAGGCCAGCACCACCTCCTCGACGGTGGTGTCGGTCTTGCGAGCCGGGATGTCGAGGGCCTCGAGCGGAATCCGCTCCGGCGCCGACTCGAGCCGGATTCGCTCAAGCTCGCGATCCACCTCCTCCTCCAGCTGCCGCCGCTTCTCCTCGAGCGCGAGCAGGCTCTCCTCGGCGTGGGCCACGTCGGCCTGCTGGCGGGTGGCCCGGCTGGCCGACCGCATCGAGGTGGCCGCCTTGCCGATCGTGGTGGAGCTGATCTTCTTGCGGCCCAAGACCGCGCCGAGCACGGCCGAGCCGATCGAGACGTAGGTCTGGAGCGACTGGTTCTTGGCCTCGGCCCGCTCCCGCTCGACCTTCTGCCGGGCCCGCTCGATCCGATCGGTGACGGTGGCGAGCTTGCCCGCCTGGCGGCTGCGGACCTTCTCGAGCTCGGCGTCGCGCCACTCCCGGACCCGCTGGGAGATCCGGATCCGGAAGTCTCCCTCCGATTCACCGGGCCGCGACACCTCGTTGATGGCCGGCGCCCGCCAGGCGGTCAGTCGCGACGTGCGGGCGAGCGAATTTTTGAGGGCCGTAGCGAGCGTGGCATAGCCTCGCGGGCCGGCCAAGACCGGAGGCAGCGGGGCGAAGGAGCCGCTCCGCGGCGCCGGCTCGATCTCGGGGGGTTCGGCGAGCTGCCGGGCCCCATCCCAGGCCGACTCGCCAAGCGAGGTCGGGGCCGGGGCCAGCGAGATCACCTCCCGGTGCTCCTCGATCCCGGCCGAGGCCAGCGAGTAGCGGACGATCGCCCGGGCCAGGATGTGGGGCTCGTAGCGGACCAGCCCGTCGGGGGCGAGCGTGGCCGGGGCGAGAAACACTTCCCGGACGCCCGGCGGCAGAATCGGCCGTGGCCCGCTGCCAGGCCGCCCATCGGGAAAGGCCGCGTCGGCCTCGGCCCGGGGCCGGTCGAGCGGCGGGGCGGCCGCGGTGCCGGGGGTGGTGCCGGCGGCCGACTCGGTGGCGACCAGCCGGCGGATCTCTTCCCGCAAGAGGGGCCCGCGGAGATACGACATTGTCCAGCGGGTCTGGAAGAGCGTCTCCTCGTCGCCGTGGACGCTGTGCAAGAGAAACCGCCGCTGCTCGAGCCCCGAGAGGAGCCGGTCGAGGCGGCCCCGGTCGAAGGAGCCGCCGGCCCCCGCCGCCGCCCCCTCGAGGCCGTCGAGCACCCGGGCCTTGTCGCGGGCCGTCTGCAGCCGGCCCAAAAACCAGAGCCCGGCGTTGGAGAGCCCCTTGTAGTCGAGGTCCACGGGATTCTGCGTGGCGAGCACCACCCCCAGGCCGTAGGCGCGGGCCTGCTTCATGAGCGTCAGGATCGGCGTCTTGCTCGGCGGATTGGCCACCGGCGGGACATAGCCGAAGACCTCGTCCATGAGAAACAACGCCTTGAGCGAGGAGGTGCCCCCCTGCGACCGCATCCAGGCCACGGTCTGACCGGCCAAGAGCGTCACGAAGGCCATCCGCTGGGCCTCGGAGAGGTGCGCGATCGAGACCACCGCCACCCGCGGCTTGCCGGACGGCGTCCAGAGCAGGCGGCCGACGTCGAGCGGCTCCCCCTCCAGCCAGGCCTCGAAGCCCGGCGCCGCGGCCACGGTGTTGAGTCGCGTGGCGAGCTGGAACCGGTCGCCGGCGGGATAGAAGTTTTCCAGGTCGAGAAACCCGACCCGCTGGATCGGCGGGGCGGGGATCGTTCGCACGAGCGTTCCGAAATCGACCTTCTGGCCGCTCTGCCAGAGGCTCTCCACGATCGTCGAGAGGAGCACGTGGTCGCGGCTCTTGCCCGGCTCGCCGTCGCTGCCCACCAGCGCCAGGATCCCCGACACGAGCGACTCGATTCGCTCCCGGCGGGCCTCGGGGTCGGCCAGCACGGCCGGCGGCGGCGGCTCCATGCTCGCGAGCATCGCCAGCGGGATGCCGCTCCGGCTGCCCGGCGTGTAGACGGCCATCTCGGCGGCCTCGCGGAGGCGGCGGATCCGCTCGCCCGACTGGCCGGAGGCGGCCAGGCCGGCGGACCACTTCTGGGCGGTGCGGGCGGCGAGTTCCTCGAGCGTGAGGCCGTCGCGGGCGGCCGCCTCGGGATCGAGCCAGGGCTGGAAGTCGCTCGGGGCGAGGTCGGGGAAGGAGAGCAGCACGTTGGCCAGGTCGCCCTTGGGATCGATGACGAGCGTGGGAATCCCGTCGAGGGCCGCCTCCTCGATCAGCCCCACGAGCAGCCCCGTCTTGCCGCTGCCGGTCATGCCCACGCAGACGGCATGGGTGGTGAACCGGCGGGCATCGACCACGAGCGGCTCGCCGGTGGCGGTGCCGGAGTCGGCGAGCTTCATGCCGAGGTAAAAGACGCCGAGGCCCTCGATCGAGTCGGCGAGGTCGGCCTGGCTGGCCTGCCGGATCGTGCCCTTCGTTGTCCGCCTGCGTTCTGCCATCGCCCTTGCTCCCGGGGAGGTGTCCGGCATCGTCGCCGGAGGCCCCGATTCGACGCCCTGGCCAGGAATCCTGCAAGCGGCGAGTTGGGGACTGTCCCCGTAGCGGCGGGATTCCATCCCGCCGGCCAGTTGACGACGCCCCCCGTAGCGGCGGGATTCCATCCCGCCGGCCAGTTGACGCCGCCCCCCGTAGCGGCGGGATTCCATCCCGCCGGCCAGTCGACGACGCGTTTCCGATGCCGCCGTTTCCGGTTGGCTTCGCCGCGCTGTCCGGCGGGTAACAAACCCGCGGCTACGTTTCGCCTTCGCAGCCGCAAAACTCGTTCCGCCAAACCGGCCGCCACGTA
>CAYRNG010000413.1:0-11743 GCA_964425395.1 uncultured Candidatus Kuenenia sp.
CTTGACGTCGGCGAAGGCCCGCACGAGCCGCTCGTGGCCGCAGACCCAGCCCATCCGCCAGCCGATCATGTGGAAGCCCTTCGACATCGAGTGGACCTCGAGGCCAACCTCCTTGGCCCCGTCGATCGAGAGGAACGACAGCGGCGCGTCGTCGTAGGAGAGCATCATGTGGGCCGCGTCCTGGATCACGATCACGCGGTGCTTGTGGGCCCAGTCGACCACCCGCTCGTAGAAGGACCGGTTGGCTGTGCGGCCGGTGGGGCTGTTGGGGTAGCAAAGTACCAAGAGCTTGGTCCGGGCCAAGACGTCGTCGGGAATGCCAGCCAGGTCGGGCAGGAAGCCATGCTCAGGCACCAGCGGCAGCGGGTGGACCGTGCCGCCGAACCACTTGGTCGCCGTGCCGGCCACGGGGTAGCCCGGGACGGTCATCAGCGTCACGTCGCCGGGATCGATGAAGGCGGCCGGCAGCATGGCGTAGGCCGTTTTCGAGCCGATGCAGTGGTTGACCTCCTTGACGGGATCGAGCACGACGCCAAACTCCCGCTCCATGAAGGCAGCGGCCGCCGCCTTGAACTCCGCGATCCCGTTGTCGGCGTAGCCGCGGTTCTCGGGCCGGTCGACCTCCCGCCGCATCACGGCCCGGACGCTTTCCGGAGCCGGCTCGTCGTTCTCGCCGATCCCGAAGTCGAGCATTCGCCGCTCGGGATGTTCGGCTAGCGCTTGCCGCTTGGCCCGCTTGATGAGTTCGAACTTGTAAACGCCCGAGCCCTTGGCGAAGTTGGCCCCGCCGATGCGGGCGGCGAAGCGGTCTTGGAACCAGGGGTCGGCGGCGGTGTCGGGAGCGGGCTGGGCGGGAGCGGAAGAAGCTGGCATGGAGGCGTTGCAGGTGGCGGGGGCGGGCGGGGAACGAAACAGTAAGGTACGGTTTTTCGGGCCCGGTTTCCAAGCCGGACGGCGAAAATGCCGGGGAAGCCCGGCGGCGTCTCCGCCCCCGCCGCGTGTATGATGGGGCCAGGAGCAGGTGGCACTTTGGTCGAGTTCACGATCACCGGCGAGGAACTCTGGGCCAGGATGGAGCGGGCCGTGGAAAAGGTCAACGCGCGACTGCGAAAAACCGTCGGCATCCTCGAGGCCGCCGGGGTGCCCTATGCGGTGATCGGCGGGCATGCCGTGCGGGCCTGGGTGGCCCAGGTGGACGAGGCGGCGCTGCGGACCACGCAGGACGTCGACATCCTCGTGCGGCCGGCCGACCTGCCGGCCATGGTCGCGGCGATGACAGCCGCGGGCTTTCATCATCGCAACACCTCTGGGCTCGACATGTTCGTCGAGCACCCCGACGCCTCGGCCCGGGACGCGGTGCACGTCTTGCTCGTGGGCACCGTCGAGCGGGGGGGCGAGCCCAACCCCGACATCCTGCCCATCGTCCGGACCGACGACCTCCAGACCGTCGCCCTCGAGACGCTCGTCCGGATGAAGCTCAACGCCTTTCGTCGCAAGGACCAGGTGCACCTCCTCGACATGCTCTCCCTAGGGTTGATCGACGCCTCGTGGCTCGAAAAGTATCCCGAGCCCCTCCGCGGCCGGCTCCAGCAGCTGATCGACGACCCGGACGGCTAGGGAGTCGGCCGGGCGGCGGGCGTCGTCAGTCCTCGGGCAATGGCTGCCCCTTCGTTTCCGGCAGGAAGATGAGCGGCACCAGGGCCAGGAGGAAGACGCCGCTCAAGAGCGAGCAGGCGGTGCGGAAGGCGGCCAGCTTGGCGTCGGGCGTGGTGGCCCCCGCCTTGAGGGCGGCCTGGAGGGTGCCGAGCGTGAACGGGCCGCTGGCGGCCAGGAAGCGGCCCACGTTGTAGCAGAAGCTCGTGCCGGTGCTCCGCAGGCTGGTGGGGAAGAGTTCCGGCAGGTAGATCGCGAATCCGGCGAACAGCGTCAGCTGGCAGCCCCCCATTACGGCGCTCATCCAGATGTCGCCGGGGCCGTTGAACAGCTGGAAGAAGGCGACCGTGGCCAGGAAGGCCGCCACCGCGCCGATGGCGAAGGCCTGCCTGCGGCCCAGCCCCTGGGCCAGCCGCGTGAAGGCCAGCATCCCCACGAAGGCTCCGAGATTCTGCACGATCGAATTGATCCCGATCCAGAACTGCGTGCGGCCGGCGATCTCCCCGGTGGGCACCCCCTCCGCCAGCAGCGCCCGCTGCATCACGTCGCCGACGAGTTCGGGGCTGAAGAAGCCGATCCCCCAGAGGCCGATCACGCCGGCCACGCAGAGGAGCATCCCCAAGAGCGCCCGCGGCCGCCAGCGGGGATCGCCCAAGAGGGCCGCGTAGGAGCCGAATCGCACCCCCGCCGCCCGACCCGCGGCCCGGGCCGCGACCCACTTCTCGGGCTCCCGGAGCCGGGCCTGGATGAACACGCAGAGGAAGGCGGGGATCGCGCCCACGAGGAACATGTATTTCCAGCCGGTGCCCGCCTGGATCGTGCCGAGCTGCTCCATCCGGCCGAGCACCATGCTCACGACGCCGGCCAGGCAGTTGCCGAAGGCCGAGATCGCCTGGAGCAGTCCGAGGGCCCCGGTGCGGGACCGGTCGGGCAGGGTGTCGGCCACGAGGGCCACGGCCAGGCCGAACACGCCGCCCACGCCCAGGCCGGTCAGGAACCGGTAGGCGGCGAAGTCGGCCCAGCCCCGCGAGAAGGCGGAGAGCCCCGTGCACAGGGAATAGATGAGCACGGCGAGCGTGAGCATCCGGGCCCGCCCCAGGCGGTCGCCGAGCGAGCCGAACACGAGCCCCCCGAGGGCCCAGCCGGCCACGAAGATGCTCGTGGCATAGCCTCCGTAGAGCTTGGGGTCGGTGCCGGCCGGCAGGAGGGACGCCAGCGCGTTGTTGCGGGCCAGGATGAAGAGCTGCTGGTCGAGGCAGTCGAACAGCCAGGCCGCCGAGGCGACCGCGAACACGAACCAGTGGTAGGGCGTGAGGCCCCGGTACCAGGGGTCGGAAGCGGCGGGATCCGGCGGCAGCGACAAGGGGCGGGACTCCTCGAGCGGGCCAATCGGCGGTCCGCGAGGGTACCATGAGCCGACGGCTCGAACATGAAGATCCACCTCCACGATGATCGCTCCGCGGTCGGCGCGGCCGCCGCGGCCGAGGCTGCCGCGGTGCTCCGCGCCGCGCTCGCCCGCCAGGCCGCGGCTACGCTCGTGGTCGCGACCGGCACCTCGCAGCTCGCCACGCTCGCCGGTCTCGTCGCCGAGCCGGGCATCGACTGGGGGCGGGTGCGGGTCTTCCACCTCGACGAATACGTGGGGATCCCGGCCGACCATCCGGCCAGCTTCCGCCGCTACCTGCAGGAGCGGTTCGTGGCCCGGCTGCCGGCTCCGCCCGGGGCGGTTCACTGGATCGCGGGCGATGGCGGCGATCCCGAGGCTGAGTGTCGCCGGCTCGGGGGCGTCCTGCCCGCCGGGCCGTTCGACCTCCTGCTCGCCGGGATCGGTGAGAACGGCCACCTGGCCTTCAACGACCCGCCGGCCGACTTCGAGGCCGCCGCCGCCTACCTGGTGGTGCCGCTCGACGAGGCCTGCCGTCGCCAGCAGGTGGGGGAGGGCTGGTTCGCCACGCTGGCCGAGGTGCCCACGCGGGCGATCTCGATGTCGATCCCGCGGATCATGAATGCGAGCACGATTGTCTGCTCGGCGGCCGACGGCCGCAAGGCAGAGGCGGTGCGGGGGGCCGTGGCGGGACCGGTCACGCCGGCGGTGCCGGCCTCGATCCTGCAGCGGCATCCCGACTGCCGGCTGCATCTTGATCGGGCGAGCGCCGCGCTCCTGCAAGTGCCGCCCGCGGGTTGAGGCTTGTCAGGCGTTCGACATCCGCCGCGGCCAGACCGATCGATTCGGCCAGGAACCGGCGGACCTGCCCCATGCTCGCCGTGGAGCCGACCAGGTGGGTGCGGTCGGCCGACCAGGCAGCTCCGTCCTCCCCCACCACGACCTCCTGTGGCCCGACGCGGTAGCGGCCGGGCCCCATCCCGCCGGCCGCCGTGGCGTCGGTGACGGCGACCGCCCGCTCGAGGCCCATCGCCCGCAGGTAGTTGCGAAGCGCCATGGCCGGCACGTGCACGCCGTCGGGGATGACCGTGATCCAGCGGAGGCCGTCGCAGGCGATCACCCGCTGGATGACGTTGTCGTGCCGCGGCAGGACGTGCGGGCAGCCGTTGCCCAGGTGGGTGAACGCCGACAGGCCGGCGGCGGTGGCCCGGCGGAGCTCCTCGCAGGAGGGGTCGCAGTGGCCGGCGGCCACGAGGATGCCGCGGTCGGCCAGCCAGGCGGTGGTGCGCGATCCGGCGTCGCACTCGGGCGCGAGCGTGACGAGCCGCACGAGGCCGCGACCGGCAGCCACGAGCTTGGCCGCATCCTCGACCGTGGCCGGCCGGACGTGCTCGGGCGGGTGGGCGCCCACGTAGCCGCGGTCGCCCCGGATGAACGGCCCCTCGACGTGGATGCCCAGCACCGACTCGCGGATCGCGGGCTCGGCCTCCCAGGCGGCCGCGATCCGGGCGATCTGCGCCTCGAGCCGGTCGAGCCGGTCGGTGATCACCGTCGCCAGGAAGGCCCCGCCGCCGGCCGCCCGGACCGCGGCGCAGGCGGCCACGAGGTCGGCGGAGGTGAGCGAATCGGCCGCGAAGTCGACGCCGGCGAAGCCGTTCAACTGGAGGTCGAACGGAGGCTCGCTCACGGGGCGAGCCGTTCGAGCGTCCAGCCGCCGTCGGCCGCGCGGCGGAAGCGGAGCCGGTCGTGGAGCCGGCTGGGCCGGCCCTGCCAGAACTCGATCCGCTCAGGCACCAGCCGGAAGCCGCCCCAGTGGGCCGGCCGGGGGATCGCGGTGTCGTCAGGGTGCTCGGCCCGGAACGTGGCAAACAGGTTCTCGAGCGCGGCCCGATCGGGGATCACTTCGCTCTGCGGCGAGCTCCAGGCGCCGATCCGCGAGCCGCTCGGGCGGCTCTGGAAGTAGGCGTCGCTCTCGGCGGCCGTGGTCTGCTCGACCCGTCCCTCGATCCGCACCTGCCGCTCGAGGGCGGCCCAGTGGAAGGTGAGGGCGGCGTGGGGATTGGCCGCCAGCTCGCGGCCCTTGTGGCTCGTGTAGTTGGTAAAGAAGCAAAAACCCCGCTCGTCGAAGCCGCGGAGCAGCACGATCCGGGCCGAGGGCCGGCCGTCGGGCGTGGCCGTCGAGAGCGTCATTGCCTCGGGCTCGTGGATGCCGGCCGCCACGGCGGCGTCGTACCAGGCGGCGAACTGCCGGAACGGATCGCGGTCGATCGAATGCTCGTCGAGCGCACCCTGCTCGTATTCCTTGCGGGCGTGGGTGGATCGAGGCTGGATGGGGGTGTCGCTCACGGGCCCTCTATCCTAGCCGCGGGCCGTTGCCGAGCCAGCCTGGTGGTGCCTCGTGAACCGCGGTCCGGCTCGCGGCTGCCCGTCACCCGCCCAAGAAGGCAGTCGGTGCCGTCGCGAACAACTCCTCCAGCGGAATCCCGCCGCTGCCCACCACCAGCGGCCGGGAACGGGGATAGGCGCGACGAAATGCATCCAGGCCGGAAGCCTTGTCGAACCGGCCCGACTTCACCTCGATGGCGAATGCATCCCGTCCCCGGCTGACGACGTAGTCCACCTCCGCATTGCCTTTCCGCCAGTAGCCGACGTCCCACTCGGCGGGCGACAGGCCGTTGAGCAGCCAGCCGCCGACGGCGTTCTCCACCAGCCTGCCCCACCAGGCGGTATCGGCCCGAGCCTGGGCGAAGGTCCGCCTCGCCAGGGCCGAGACGAGGGCGTTGTTCCAGTGGACGAACTTCGGGCTGCTGCCCCGCTTGCGGCCCTGGCCCGCGGAGTAGGCCTCCAGGCCCGACACCAGAAAGGCCGTCCCCAGCAACTGCAGGTAGCCGGCCAGGGTCGTCGTGTTTCCGGCATCGTGGAGCTGGCCCAGCATCTTGTTGTACGAGAGGATCTGGGCGGGAAACGCCGCACTCAGGCCGAACAGATGCCGCAGCAGCGCGGGCTTGGTGATCGTCTGCATCTGCAAAACATCCCGGCTGATCGCCGTCTCCACGAGCGAGTCGGCGATGTATCGGCGCCACTCCTCCTCGCGGCGGATCCACGCCGCCGCGCCCGGATAGCCGCCGAAGAAAATCCATTGCGGCAGCGTCCAGCCGAAGGCCTCTCGGCATTCCGGCCAGCTCCAGTGCATGCAGCGATGGAGAAAAAAGCGGCCTGCCAGGCTCTCGGCCAGTCCCTTCTGCACGAGCAGCGCGGAGGAGCCCAGGAGCAGCACCCGCACCTTCCCGCCGCGCCGCAGTTCCTCGTCCCAGAGCCGCTTGACAACCCCGCTCCAGCCGGCCACTTTCTGGACCTCGTCGAGCACGAGCAGCACCCTCCGGCCCGGCAGGGCCCGGGCGGCCTGCCAGTGGGACTCGATCCACGCCGGCCCCGGCGGCAGGGCGTCGTCCGCGGCGGCCGAGCGGGTGGGCCAGCCGAGCCGGGCCTCCACCTCCGCTGCCGCCGTGGTCTTGCCCACCTGCCGCGGACCGATCACGACCTGGATCACGCGGGTCGTGGCCCGCAGGCCCCGCAGGACGGCGGCGACGGTCGGACGGCTGTACTTCATAGCATTGCTCAATGATTGAGTAATTTTACTCAGTCATTGAGTATCTGACAAGGACCCCGTCGGCCGGGACGGCCGACCCCGTTTCCCGGATCACAAGACGCTCAGCAACCTGGAAACGCCTGCGGACGCGTGATTGACGGCCTATCCTCTTCCAGGAGGTTCGCTTTCCCCGACACCTGCTCGCGACCACCTCGCAGTCCGTCTCCCGCGTGGCGCTCGAGGCCGGCTTCGAGGATCCCGCCTGATCAGCCGGCTGTTTCAGCGGGAGCTGGGCATCAGTCCTGGAGGCTACCAGCGGCAGTATCGCGGCTGACCGCCGCCGGGCCGCATCTCGATCAGCCGCAGCCAGCCGTCACCGAGCCAGCCTGGCGACCGGCGGCCCTCAGCCGATGGTCGCCACGACCTCCGCGAGCGACCGCTCCAACTCGGTCGGCAGCCCCCCGACCCGCACCGCCTCGTCCACCTGCGTGCGGAGGGCATCGAGGCACTCGGCCGGCGTGGCCTCGTCGGCGAGCCCCAGGACCGCGTCGAGCGCGACACGCGAGTCGCCGGAGAGGTAGCGGACGAGCTGGGCGATCGAGGCCACGAGCGGGCTGCCGGTGCGGGCGGCGGTGTCGTCGAGCAAACTGCCGACGAGGCTCGCGTTGATCGCCAGCCGCCGCTGCACCTCGGCGGCGGTGGCCGCCCGAAAGCCCGACTCCTCCTTCAAGGCCGCGAACCGGGCCGCATCGATCACCAAGAGCTCGAGCCGGTTGGGCTCCCGGGAGATCACCGTGGCCACCGCCGGCTGGCCCCGCCACATCCCGATCTCGCCGAGCACGGTCGGGGCGGCGATCGTGGCCACCGGCTGCTGCTCGCCGCCGGGCTCGGCGGCCCGGAGCACGACCAGGGGGGCCGTGGTCGAGAGGACGACATACATCTCGCCGACGGATTGCCCCTGGCGGATCAGGGCCTCGCCGGCGGCCAGCTCGAGGACACGGCGTTCGAGCGGCCGGCCGGAGCCGTCGCCGCCGTCGAGCTCATGGAGCAGGATCGCGCCGATCAGGCGGTCGGCGGTGAGGTCGGCCGGGGCCGTGCGGTAGGCGGCGGCCAGAGCGGCCACGTCCGGCCGCTGCCAGATCGCCCCCCGGGCGGACGCGCGGGTCGAGATCTCCCAGAGAGCAGGCGTCTGGGCGAGCCGCCGACACCATTCTTCCCGGCGGGCCTCGAGCTCGGGCGGAATCGCCCCCCCGGGAAAGAGCAGCTCGCCCGTGGCCGGGTCGAAGTGGCGGGCCACGTGGCCGGCCACCGTGGTGTCGGCCATCGCGGCGGTCAGCGGGGCGATCCGGCGGGCGATCTCCTGGGCCATCCGTCGGACGCGGGCCGATGGGGGCCGTTCGGCGAGCCGCCGCTCGTAGGCGTCGCGAAACCGTTCGTGGGCGGCGAGATCGCGGGGCATCCGGGTGAGGCCCGTGAGCCCCGCCACCTGATAGAGGATCACCGCCAGCTGCTCGCCGATCGCCCGGCCGCGGGGGCTGTCGGAAGGCAGACCGCAGGCCGCATGGCCCCGCCGCAGCGACTCGACGAAGGCCGTGGCCACGTAGGCGTAGTCGGCCTCGTAGCCCGGTAAGACGCGGACGCCCCTCTCGTGTCGGGTGACCACGCCGGCCACGTGATGCCGGAGGTTCACGATCCCGACGAGCTCCGCCAGGTCGGCCGACGACTCAGGCAGCCGGAAGGCGCCGCCGAAGAAGTCGCCCGTGCCGAAGATCCGCTCACCCGCCCGGGAGTGGCCCTCGTTGCGGTAGGAGGTGGCCACGATCGAGCCGACTTGGAGCGAGCGGTAGATGCCGCCCCAGCCGAAGCCGATCGCATCCCGCAGAGGCCGGCCCCGGTGGACCCAGAGGTTGCGGAGCGTGCAGAACTGCCAGACCAGCCGCCGCATGGCCTGCCGGCGGACGCGGTCCCAGGCCGCGGCGGAGAGCGTCGGCAGGGGAATGATCTCGTCGGCCGCGAGAAACTCGGCGAGCGTGCCGGGGTCGGGCTCAGGGACGGGCGTCATCGTGGCTTGCGGGGGCAGTCGGGCTCGCCGGTGGCGAGCTGCCAGACTACCCCACCTCGGTTCGTGGGGCAGGTTTGAAACCTGCCCGGACGCGGCGGCCCCGCCGTTTGCAGCGGGAGCTATCCTCCTGGATGGCCCCCTCGATCAGCGGCCCCGGGCCGCCGCCTCGATCTGCTTCTGGACCTTGTCGAGGTTGAAGGAGCCGGGCGATTGGCTGGGCGGGTAGTCCTTCATCGTCATCAGAAAGCGGGCGGCGAGCTGCTGGAGCGGCACGGCCACGAAGGCGTGGTCGAGAAACCAGTCGTTGTAGACCGTGGCATGGTGCTGGGCCCGCTCGAAGGGATCCCGCCGGAGGTTGAACAGCAGCGGCACGCGGAGCTCGGTGAACGGCTCCCGCCAGACCTCGAAGGCCTCCCCCCGGTTCTCGAGAAACACGGACTTCCAGTCGCCATAGCGGATGGCCACGATCTGGCCGTCGTCGTTGACGTAGAAAAACTCGTTCCGCGGCGACTCTTCGGCCTTCCCTGCCAGGTAGGCGAGCTGGTCGTAGCCGTCGACGTAGTTGCGGTAGCGGCGGCCGGCGAGCGTGGTGCCGGCGGCGAGCTTCTGCTTGATGCCCGGTTCGCCAGCGGCGGCGGCGAAGGGGGGCAGCCAGTCCTCGTGCGAGACGATACCCGTCACGGTCGTGCCGGCCGGAAACTTCCCCGGCCAGCGGACGAAGGCGGGTACCCGGTAGGCTCCCTCCCAGTTGGAGTTTTTCTCGCTCCGAAACGGCGTCGTGCCGGCGTCGGGCCAGGTGTTGTAGTGGGGGCCGTTGTCGGTGGAGTAGAGCACGATCGTGTTGTCGGCGATGCCGAGCTCGTCGAGGGCGGCTAGGAGGTCGCCGACGTGGGCGTCGTGCTCCACCATCCCGTCGGAATACTCGTCCTGGCCGCTGGCCCCGATCCGCTCCGGCTTGAGGTGGGTCCGGAAGTGCATCCGGGTGGCGTTCCACCAGCAGAAGAAGGGCTTGCCCGACTTGGCCTGCCGTTGGATGTAGTCCTTGGCGGCGGCCAGCGTCTCCTCGTCGATCGTCTCCATTCGCTTCTTGGTGAGCGGCCCGGTGTTTTCGATCGTCTGGCCCCCCTTACCGTCGGCCTTGCACTTGAGCACGCCCCGCGGCCCGTAGGTCTCGCGGAAGGTGCGACCGTCGGCCAGCTTCATGTCCCGGGGATAGTCGCGATGCTCCGGCTCCTCCTCGGCGTTCAGGTGGTAGAGGTTGCCGAAAAACTCGTCGAACCCGTGCATCGTGGGCAGGTGCTCGTCGAGATCCCCCTGGTGGTTCTTGCCGAACTGCCCGGTGCCGTAGCCGAGGCTCTTGAGGACGGTGGCGATCGTCACGTCGGTCTTCTGCCAGCCCTCCTTGGCGCCGGGCAGGCCGACCTTCGTCATTCCGGTACGGACCGGGCAATTGCCCCCCAGGAAGGCCGCTCGGCCGGCGGTGCAACTCTGCTGGCCGTAGTAATCGGTGAAGGACACGCCCTCGCGGGCGATCCGGTCGATGTTGGGCGTGCGGTAGCCCATCATGCCGTGGCTGTTGTGGCTGATGTTCCAGATGCCGATGTCGTCGCCCCAGATGACGAGGATGTTGGGCTGCTCGGCGGCCAGAGTGGCGGCGGCCGTGGCGGCGACCAGGACGGAGAGGAGGGGGAGAGCAAGCCGAAAACGGCCGAGGCAGGCTGGCATGGGAGAGTCCTGATGAGAAAGCGAGTGCGAACCGAGCATCATGGGCCGCGCATCGTAACGGCTCGGCCGCCGGCAAGAAGCCGCCGGGCCGTCGGAGTGCCGGCCCGGCGGAAGGCGGCCGCAAAATCACGGCCCTTATCGCAGATTCGCCCCCCGACACTTTTGGCGGAATTCGCCGGGAGAGGCAGAAAGGCCGACCGCACGCGGCGGTGCCTTCAAGGGCGAGCGCTCCGCGGGCTGCTGGCCGGTCGCGGGTCCGGAGGGTTCGATCAGCTCGCCGACGCCGATCGAGATCGCGGTCAGCGGGCCGAACCTGGCCGACAGCCGCAAGCATGCCGAGGCGATCCGAGCGGAGTTGGCCGCGATCCCCGCGCTCCGCGACCTCCAGTTCGGCCAATCGCTCGACTACCCCACGATCCGCGTCGAGATCGACCGTGAGAAGGCCGGGCTCTCGGGGCTCACCCAGGGCGACGTGTCGCGGGCTCTGACGATGGCCACGTCGTCGAGCCGGTTCGTGATGCCCAACTACTGGGCCGACCCCAAGTCGGGCATCGCCTACCAGGTGCAGGTGGAGGTGCCCCGGCAGGTCCTCCGGACGCCCGACGACCGCGTCCAGACGCTCACGTCGGCCGACGATCTGGCCCGCCTGCCGGTCAATCACGCAGGTGGCGGACAGGTGCTCGTGCGGGACGTCGCGACCCTCGAGCCCGGCACGATGCCGGGGCAGTTCGACCGCTACAACATGCGGCGGCAGATCACGATCACGGCCAACATCCACGCCGCAGACTTGGGCTCGGTCGCCCAAGACGTGCAGGCGGCGATCGATCGGGCCGGGCTGCCACCGCAGGGCGTGAGCACCGAGATCCGCGGCCAGATCGTGCCGCTCGGCGACATGCTGGGCGGCCTTTCCGTGGGGCTGGCCGTCGCGATCCTCGTCGTGTTTCTCGTGCTGACGGCCAACTTCCAGTCCGTCCGCCTGGCCCTGGCCACGGTGTCGACCGTGCCGGCCGTGATTGCCGGTGTCCTGGCGATGCTGTTCGTCACCGGCACGACGCTCAACATCCAGTCGTTCGTGGGCTCGATCATGGCGATCGGCGTGGCGATGGCCAACGCGATCCTGCTCGTGACCTTCGCCGAGCAGGTGCGGCGGGAGGGCCGGCCGCCGCAGGAAGCGGCCGTGACCGGCGCGGCGGGCCGCCTGCGGGCGGTGCTCATGACGAGCACCGCCATGATCGCGGGCATGCTGCCGATGGCCCTGGGGGTGGGCGAGGCCGGGCAGCAGAATGCGCCGCTCGGCCGGGCCGTGATCGGCGGCCTCGCGGCCGCGACC